>JAACFF010000261.1 GCA_009937635.1 Chloroflexota bacterium | reverse complement strand
TCGACAAAATGGAGACCAGTTCATAACCGGTATAGCCGGTGGCTCCATATACGCCTACTTTAACCATCTTCGCCCTCCCAGGCGATTTAACAATCACCTAACAAAAAAACCGCCAGACCTAACTTCTGGTCTGGCGGTTTGCTCGTGTTTCCTCAGTGCGTTCGCAGTTTAGACAACCTCAAGAACCAGACCATGGGTCCGGCGACGACGGCGGAAACGGCGAGGTGCTTGATTTGCTACGAACGCTTTCATCGCGGGGGATTGTAGCAGATGATATTTGTATGTCAAAAAATAGTCGATTTTCGTTTTACCTTTGAATACCACCTTCCGTTAACGCGCGTACATCGAGAAGTTTATCAGCCTCTTCTGGGGAGAGATACCCTTTCTCCAACACAACCTGGCGCACAGTACGGCCGCTGGCCATCGCTTCTTTGGCGACCTCTGCTCCCTTTGCATAGCCGATAACCGGGTTGAGCGCCGTTACCAGGATAGCGTTCTTGGCCAACCATCCTTCAGCTTTCTCCCTATTGGCTTGGATACCAGTAATGCATTTTTCTGCAAAGATGGTGACGGCGTTGATGATGATGTCCATGCTCTGGAAAAGATTGTGGGCGATGATGGGCATCATGACGTTCAATTCCAACTGGCCTGCTTGGCCGGCCAATAAGACCGTCGTGTCGTTGCCGATGACCTGGAACATGGCCATATTTAACATCTCGGCCATGACGGGATTAACTTTGCCGGGCATGATGGACGAACCCGGCTGTACGGCCAAGAGGCGAATTTCGTCCAGACCGGTGCTGGGGCCTGAAGAAAGCAGGCGTAAATCGTTGGCAATGCGCACAAGATCCTGGGCCAGGGTGCGTAAGGCAGCGCTGAAGAATACGGGATCAGCCATACTCTGCATACTTTCAAAGAGGTTGTCTGATTCCTCCAAATCGATGCCTGTGAGACGAGACAAGACCTGCACCATGTTGCCGTGGTATTGAGGATGGGCGTTAAGTCCTGTTCCTGTGGCTGTACCGCCGATCCCCAGACGCTTTAGCCCTTCGGCAGCCAGACAGATTTTCTGCGCACCGCGCTCGACAGCGCACGCATAGGCGCAAAATTCTTGACCTAGACGTATAGGAACCGCGTCTTGCAGGTGTGTACGGCCGCTCTTGACGATATCGTCAAATTCCAGCGATTTGGCATAAAGAGCAGCCATCAACTTATCCAGCGCCGTATTCAATTCATCCATACGCCAAAGACAGCCCAGGCGAATGGCCGTGGGAATGGTGTCGTTGGTCGATTGAGCCATGTTCACATGATCATTTGGGTGTACTGGCTTGTCTTGTGCATTCAGATCGAAACCCAAGATCTCATTGGCCCGATTGGCGATCACCTCGTTTGTATTCATGTTGTGACTGGTTCCTGCACCGGCCTGAATGGGATCGACTACAAATTGGTCAGCAAAACGGCCGTTGATCACTTCGTCAGCAGCCAGCATGATAGCGCTGGCTATTTCGGCGCCAATAACCGGATCGTCCTCCACTTGCACGTCCTTAAATAGAGTGAGTCCGGCGTTTACCTCCGCCGCAGCCCGTTTAATAATGGCCATGGACCAGACAAAAGCAGGATAGGGTTTCAATCCTGAGATAGGGAAATTATGGATCGCGCGCTGGGTTTGTACGCCCCAATAGGCGGCGGCAGGAATTTCGATCTCTCCCAGGGAATCTCGTTCAATGCGATAACCAGACATAGCCACGCCTCCCACGCTCAGGTGGATGTGCAGCCGGAATCCCTGAGCGTCAATAAAAAGAACCAGCTATTCCGCTCTTGTTGATCGGCTAGCTGGTTCAGGCTCGACAAATATGACCCTGTCGGAGACAGGTGATAGAGATTTTTAGTCGAGGGCGTCGTACCCCGGACCTTCTGAGAAGAAATCGTAATTAGGTGGGATATCCTCGGTTAGATCGAGGATCTCGCCGCCGGCAAGCTGCTTGGCATTCAATAATTTAACATCGTGGCCATCGATCTCACCTTCAAATGGTTGCCCATCAGGGAGAAGCTCTTTCGTGTCGGTAATCCAGACACCTGCCGGTGCTTCATAGTCGAACGGCACTTCTTCTTCGGGGAAGATAGCTTCATAGGGGCACTCCGGTACGCAGGCGCCGCAATCGATGCAAGTATCGGGGTCGATATATAGCCACGGCCATTCCGCTTCGGGTATGCCCAAGACCATGCATTCTACGGGGCAAACTTCCACGCAGGCAGTATCACGCAGGCACAATCTAGTAGTGATGTGGGTCATGAGGGTTCTCCTTTTATTGAATAACGGTTAAGCATCCTTACTCGCGATTGGAAGGAACTTTTCTGTCCTGTTCACATTTCACGAATGATCAGTTTACAGATGCTAATATCATCAAATTCCTACAACAACATAGTATAGGCACATTTGCGAAAAATTGCACGATCAAATTGGACGCAATAATTAGGGGTAAGTCTTCCACAAGCGGCGGTGATGATATTGTGCCAAAGACTACTGGCGGGTTTGGCAGGTCTAGAAAGGGTTGTTAAGATTCATATGCACCAAACCCGGCCTTCCGCTAAACCGGTGCTGACCTATATGATGTCTTCTTCATCCGCAAAACCACCTCGATACGTACAATTTCTTGTTCTCATCATAGGGATCTTCGCTATTTCTTTGGGGTCGATCCTGATTCGCCTGGCACAGAATGAAGCTGTGCCCTCATTGGTGATTGCCCTGTGGCGTATGCTGCTGTCTGCGCTGATTTTGCTGCCATTTACGCTGGCGGGACGACGGAGTGAACTGGGCCAAATGGGGCGGGCTAAATGGGGCTTGGCCGCTCTTTCAGGGGCGTTATTGGGTCTGCATTTTGCCACCTGGACAAGTTCCATAGCGCTGACGTCGATTACAAGTTCCACGGTACTGGTAGCGACCGCGCCACTATGGGTTGGCCTGGCCTCACCATTCTTGCTGAACGAATCATTGTCGCGGGAATTGAAGCTGGGTATCGCGCTGGCGATGTTGGGCACGCTGGTTGTCAGTATGGGAGGAGTGGTCGCTCTGGAGAACAACCGCATTACCATAATTACGGCCAGCACATCTGAAGGAAATCACCCGTTGTTGGGCAATGCCCTGGCGCTTATCGGTGGCATCTCCGTGGCTGGTTATATGATCATCGGCCGTCGCTTGCGACCGCATCTCTCCCTGCTGAGCTATGCAACCGTTGTGTATGGTATGGCTGCCCTGACATTGTTGGTTTTTAATTTGATCGCCGGCCTAGATTTGCTGGGCTATAGCATCATGGCTTTTGTCCTGTTTCTGGCGATGGCTTTGATTCCGCAGCTGTTAGGGCATACCTCATTTAATTGGGCGCTCGGCTTCTTGCCTGCGGCGTTTGTGTCGTTAGCGGCTATCAGCGAACCGGTAGGAGCAACGATTCTGGCCATGCTGATATTTCGAGAATTTCCGGGGCCATTGGTGATCTTGGGCAGTATCTTGATTCTAGGTGGCGTCTATCTGGGCGGCCGGAGCCAGGCGTAGTTCAGCCAAACCTGCTTGTTACTTTGCCAACTATATATTGAGGAGGGACAGGGCCAAAGGCGCGACTATCGGTGCTGGCGTCAGGATTGTCTCCTAGGAGAAGAATACGGCCGTCTTGTTGCACGCCCGAAACACGCTTGATGATCGTAACATCTTCCCGGTCAGGTCTGCGGGCCACTACAATATCGCCAATCTGTGCGGTTTGCTGCCGGTAGGCACGGGGGTCTACCAATACTTCTTGGCCAGGCTTGAGGTTGGGGATCATAGAGGCTCCGGTGACGCCAACGCGTCTCCGGAGCCTTAAAAGCCAGAAGAGCAGTTCGCGCGGCCCGCTGTCTGGCAAGGTGGGTGGCATGGTTGATCTGTTTTCGTAGTGCAAGGCACTTGCCCTACAAGATTTTCTGGTGTAAGGCTCAAGCAAGTGCCGTGCACTTGAGGATTAGCAGTATAAGACACTTGTTCTGCGAGAGTTATGGGTGAGGTCACAAACAAGTGCTATACACTTTGGGTTAGCTGGCGGTGTAGTAGGTGACGTCTCTCCCTTTGGTGCCCCAGAAGATGTCGTGAATCTGCTGCATGTGCTCCATCAACCCGTTGGCCGCATCTAGATCGACCGTCTGTTTGGTTTTAGAACACAGCTTGGTTGTTTGCCAGACGATGTTGTGCAGATCGGGATGTGCTTCCAGATGGCCGGGATTGAAATAATCGGTCCAAAGAACGAGCACTTCGCTCTTGCAGAGGTGGGCTTGCTCTTCTTTAATGGCGATGAAGCGAGAGACTGTATTATGATAAGCAATCTCGGCCGCCCTATCCCCGTGATCGGGATGGGGCAGGGCCAGGATCTTTTTGGTCATCGACAGCACGGCCTCGGCGGCGATACGGGCTGACGCCGGATCATATACGCCGCAAGGGCCATCACAATGTGCTTCAACGAGTTCTTGCGCGGGGAACATCTGCTTGATTACCTTCGTAACTTTCATTATCTACCTTCCTTTTTGGTAATGGGTTTTGGAAAAAATGCACCATATCGTACGCTTGTAAATTTGTACGATAATAAGTGGTTCTATTTTCTTCAACTTTGGCAAAATCGTCAACTGCAATTTATTATTGCGCTGTGCTGGTAAGGTTACGCTGAATGAGCCGGTCAGCGCAAGATGAAACCATAAGCCAAGGGATCATCAGGATCGATGAGCAGTTCGTTGCGACCGGTGATGTGAGCGCTGCCGGTGATCTTGGGGATAACAGCCGTGTAGGGGCCGAACTGGGTGACGCCAGTCACCTCGCCGGTGAAGGTGGTGCCCAGGATACTCTCCACGACGAAGGGTTCATTTTCGCCTAACTCGCCCCGCGCGTGATGTAGGGCAGCGCGGGCGCTGACGCCAGTGCCTGTCGGGCAGCGATCCACTTCTCCATCGGCAAAGATGCATACGTTGCGGCTGTGATGCCTGGGATCGCGGGCTTCTCCGACGATGATCGTTCCGTAGAGAAAGCCAAGCTCTGCTTCGAAGGGATGATGGATGGGATGATTGGCCATAATCGCCTGCTTGATACGCACGCCGGCGTCGATAAGTTGGCGCAAATCATTGCCGCTTAGCCCCACGCCCAGCTCTGCGGCGCGGCAGAAGGCATAGAAGGCGCCGCCGAAGGCTATATCGTAACAGACCTGGCCCAGACCAGAAACCTCAACAACCTGGTCCATCGCGTAAACGAAGGAAGGTACGTTGAGAAAGGAGACGGAGGTGATACGGCCGTTCTCTCTTTTGCCTAGGGCTGTCACACGACCGGCCGGCGTGTCCATCTTTATCACAGGATTATCGCCAGGTGTATCGATCAGACCGGTATCCAGCCCTACTTTAGCCAGGCCGATGATGCCGTGACCACACATAGTGCTGAAGCCTTCGTTGTGTAGAAAAAGAACGCCTAGATCCCCATCAGGCTTCACCGGATCAGTGATCATGCAGCCATACATATCAGCATGGCCACGTGGTTCCCACATCAGGGCTTTGCGCAGGAGATCGAGATTTTCTTTGGCGTAACGGCGCTTGGCCAAAATGGTGTCGCCTGGAATCTCAGGCAAACCACCGGTGATTACCCTTAACGGTTCACCTGCAGTGTGGGCGTCGATGGTGGTGATACGAGACCAATGGTCAGGAGGTTGCCAGTTGAGATTCATTTTACGGTTTCCTTAATCAAAATTCGTCGAAAAGGGTTGGTGTTCTTATTAAAAATCTAGTTGTCAGTGAAAGTAAATTAAGCCCGATTTCTGGAGTTAATGCAACACATACATAAAGCATACACAATTCTTATGCCCCTGATTTAAGATATGAGCGTACCTTCTTCGGACATGCGGATTAACGATGCCGGCTTGTCCAGGTAGGGAAAATAAAAAATGGGCAAGGAATCAAATACCCAGCTCCTTGCTAAAGAAGAACCAGGAGAATTATCAGAATGAGTAAGATTTTAGGAATTGACCTAGGAACAACGAACTCGGTGGCGGCCGTGATGGAAGGCGGAGAGGCCACTGTAATCAATACGGCCGAAGGCAGCCGCCTGGCCCCCTCGGTGGTGGCCTTCAATAAGAATGGCGAGCGATTGGTCGGGCAGACGGCCAAGCGCCAGGCAACAATCAATCCGGAAAATACCATTTCATCCGTTAAGCGCTTTATCGGCCGTCATTATGCCGACGCGGAGACGGCCGAAGACCGCAAGAGATTGCCCTACGCGATTGAGAAAGGGCCGCAGGGTGATATACGCATCAATGTCCCCGTGAAAGGACAATCGTATACGCCGCAGGAGATCTCGGCGATGATCTTGAGCAAGCTAAAGAAAGATGCTGAAGACTTCCTCGGCGAACCTGTTAACCAGGCCGTTATCACCGTTCCGGCCTATTTCAACGACAGCCAACGCCAGGCGACTAAAGATGCCGGCAAGATTGCCGGCTTGGAAGTGAAGCGAATTATTAACGAGCCTACGGCGGCGGCGCTGGCCTATGGTCTGGATAAGAAGAGTGACGAAACCATCCTTGTCTTTGACCTGGGTGGCGGCACATTTGATGTTTCCGTTCTCGATGTCAGCGAAGGGCTAATCGAGGTTGTCTCCACCAACGGCGATACGCACCTGGGTGGTGATGACTGGGACCACGCCATCGTAGATTGGGTGACCAGCGAGTTTCTGCGCGACCAGGGCATCGATCTGAAGCAAGATCGGCAGGCATTGCAACGCGTTCGTGAAGCGGCCGAAAAGGCAAAGATTGAATTGTCTACGGTCATGCAGACCGAGATCAATTTGCCCTTTATCACAGCCAACGCCGAAGGGCCGAAGCATTTGCAGGTGACCTTAACCCGCGCGCGCTTCGAGCAGCTCACGCAGAAATTGGTGCAGCGAATCAATGAGCCGGTCAACCGGGTCTTGCAAGATGCGAAGCTCAAGGCCAGTGAGTTGGATGAGGTTGTATTGGTCGGCGGTTCGACGCGGATGCCCATGGTGCAGGAACTGGTACGCAAATTGACAGGTAAAGAACCCAACAAGAGCGTGAACCCGGATGAGGTTGTGGCTTTGGGTGCTGCCTTGCAGGGTGGCGTCTTAGCTGGCGATGTGAACGACGTCTTGTTACTGGATGTGACGCCGTTGAGCCTCGGTTTGGAGACCTTGGGTGGTGTGATGACCACGCTCATCTCGCGCAACACGACGATCCCCTCGCGCAAGACGGAAGTATTCAGCACGGCTGAGGACAGCCAGACAGCGGTTGACATTCAAGTGCTGCAAGGTGAACGGCCGATGGCTGCGGACAATAACGCACTAGGCGTTTTCCGCTTGGATGGCATTCCCCCGGCACCACGCGGCATCCCCCAGATTGAAGTCACCTTTGACATCGACGCCAACGGGATTTTGAATGTGTCGGCGAAGGACAAGGCGACCGGGCAGAGCCAGGCGATTACAATCACGGCCAGCACCAATCTGAACGACTCTGATATCGACCGTATGGTACGCGAAGCTGACCAGAACGCGGCTGAGGATCAGAAGCGGCGCGAGGTGATTGAAGCCCGTAATATGGCGGACCAGGTTGTCTACCAGACAGAAAAGAGCCTGCAAAGCTTAAATGGCCAAACTCCGGCCGAAGTTCGCGAGCAGGTGGAGAGTAAGGTCAACGCGCTGAAAGAAGCGCTCAATGGCGAAGATGTGGAGCGCATCAAGCAGTTGACAGGTGAAGTGCAGCAGGCCGCCATGTCCCTTGGAGAGGCCATGTATCAGGGCGACCCCGGCAGCAGCGCTAATGGCAGCAGCAACGGCGCCGCTGGTGGTGTTGAAGAAGATTTTATCGAGGGCGAGTTTGAGACTACCTGATAAAGTAAGACCTGGCAGGTCGCCAAGATCTGCTAGGGTATGAAAATTCTCCTTTTGTGGAAACGGCCGTCCCCTGCAGGGAACGGCCGTTTTGCTTTTGGATCAGGTATGGCCGTTCAAATGCCCGCGTAGGTATTGGCCGGTATAGGATTCGGCCACTTGAGCCACTTCTTCCGGCGAGCCTTCAGCCACAATCTCGCCTCCCCGGTCGCCCCCTTCAGGCCCCATATCAATGATATGATCGGCCACTTTGATGATGTCCAAATTGTGCTCGATGATCACGACTGTGTTGCCTTTATCTACCAGCCGGCTCAAGGCCTGAATGAGCTTGGCCACGTCATGCGAGTGCAGGCCGACGGAGGGTTCGTCGAGAATGTAGATTGTGCGGCCAGTGGCGATCTTGGAGAGCTCGCGGCTCAGTTTGACCCGTTGTGCTTCACCACCGCTCAAGGTCGGCGCGGGCTGGCCCAGGTGAATGTAGCCCAGACCGACTTCGGCCATGGTTTGCAGCTTGCGGCGAATAGGGGTTATGTTGGCGAAAAACTCCAGTGCTTCGTCGATAGTCAGGTCTAGGACCTCAGCGATGTTCAACCCTTTGTATGTCACCTGTAACGTCTCGCGGTTGTAGCGAGCGCCCTTGCAAATATCGCAGGGCACGTAGATATCAGGCAGGAACTGCATCTCAATGCGATTCTGCCCCTGGCCCTGGCACGCTTC
>JAACFF010000260.1 GCA_009937635.1 Chloroflexota bacterium | reverse complement strand
TGGCATGGGCTATATCGTAGCGAAATCAGCAATGACACGGGCTATAGAACTTGCGGAAATACATGGTATTGGCGCTGTTGGGGTTGTCCGCAGCAACCATTTCGGGGCAGCGGCTCTTTTTTCCAGGATGGCAACCGATCGCGGTCTTATTGGCATTGTTATGACCAACGTCATCCCCAATATTGTTGCTCCTGGTGGTAGCAAGCCAATTACTGGCAATAATCCCATCGCCTTTGGCGTGCCAACTTTCGGTGATTTCCCTTTCATGTTGGACATTTCTCTTTCCAATGTTGCCGGAGGAAAACTGCTCTTGGCCAGCAAAAAAGGCGAGAAAATTCCGCTAGATTGGGCAACCGATAAGGACGGTCATCCCACCGATGATCCCGATAAGGCATTCGCTGGATTTCTTCTCCCCGTCGGTGGTCACAAAGGATTGGGATTGAGTTATGTGGTGGACATTCTCAGTGGGCTGATCACTGGCGGTGTTTTCCAGCATGAGATGAAAAGCATGTACAAACATCGAGATGAACCCAGCCTGACATGTCACTTTATGATCGTCATCAATCCAATAGCAATTATGAGTCGCGAAGAGATGGAAGAAAGGATGGCCAATTTCTACCAAACCATCAAGACATCTCCTATGTGGGATGACAATCGCGAGATGATGCTGCCTGGGGAAATCGAACATCGAACGGCCGTTTCCCGTCGCGCCAATGGTATCCCCCTGCCCATCGACCTATATAACGAATTGCTAGATTTAGGCGGAAAACTTGGTGTGACTCAAACAATGGCTTAATATTTTTTTATACCTATCGTATACGTATGCAGTTGTACGAAAGGAGACAAATAGGAAGTATGGAAACAATTGTTACCTCACCAACTAAGGAAATCCGCATAGGACCAAATCATCCCTTTGTCGTCATCGGAGAGCGCATTAACCCAACGGGCCGCAAGCTTCTCGGTAAAGAAATGGCGGCAGGCAATTTCGATCGCGTACGTATCGATGCACTTGCCCAGGTCGAGGCAGGCGCGCATATGCTAGACGTCAATGCAGGTATTCCTATGGCTGACGAACCCGCTATATTGGCTGAAACCATTCGTATTGTGCAGTCTCTGGTTGACGTTCCTCTGGCTATTGATTCATCCGTTGTGGCAGCACTCGAATCCGGCTTGAAAGCCTATCAGGGGAAACCATTGGTCAATTCGGTAACGGGCGAAGAAGATCGATTGGAGGCAATATTGCCACTTGTCGCCGAACATGGCGCCGCGGTTATCGCCATCACCAATGATGAAACTGGTATCTCCCACGATCCCGATGTTCGCATTGCCGTGGCCAAAAAGATCGTCGAGCGAGCAGAATCTTATGGCATTCCCCGTGAAGATGTATTGATCGATCCCTTAGCGATGCCTGTGGGTGCGGTCCCGGGCGCGGGAGCCACATTGTTCGAGATTGTACGTCGCATTCGTGAAGAATTAGGAGTTAACCTGACCTGCGGCGCGTCGAACATATCTTTTGGGCTTCCAGGGCGGCCTTCACTGAACGCCACATTCATTGCCATGGCCATCGCTTCCGGTATGGCATGTGCCATCACCAATCCATTGGAAGAAAGCATCATGAAAGCTATTTTGGGTGCTGATGCCTTAATGGGCAATGACGACAATTGCCAGGCTTGGATCGCCGCTAACAAGCCAAAGAGTACAACAGGCGGCGTTGCCGGAAGCGGTCGACGTGCACGCCGACCGCGCAAGTAAGCTTGGTCATTCTAATCTGTGTATTGTGCGGCACTGCCGCACTAAAAGTATTCTTTTAGAAAAGGAGTTTAAAATGTCTGAAGAAAGAGCAATTTGGTGGCAAGAACAAACCGCTGACTATATCGTAGAACATGCGAAAAAGGATGATATAGCACTACTGCCGATTGGCGCAATCGAGCAGCATGGTCCACATTGTCCTTGTGGTGATGACAGCTACAACGCAATAGGCATGGCTGAACATATATCCCGCAAAACCGGAGTAATGATTCTACCCTGCCCCATGTATGGCTCGCATCCGTACCATCATTGGGGTATGCCTGGCAACATCCCTCTCACCTATGAGACACACATTGGTCTGTTGACAGATATTGTACGCGGGGCAACCGTGTCTGGCTTCAATAAGTTCATCATCCTTTCGGCTCATGGGCAGGTCTCCTCAACCATCGTTGCCGTTCATAAACTAGGGATGGAGGGGATTTTCACCCTGTCACTGCATTGGTACGACTTCCTCCGTGATGATCAAGATGTGTTGGAAGATTATATGTGGCACGCCGATGAGGCCGAAACCTCTGTCGCTCTTTATCTCTTCCCCCAATTTGTTGATATGAGCAAGGCTGATAAAGGTGGTGGCGAACCATTGGTTGATCGCAAATTCATTATAGCCCCAGGTATGCGCCCGCGGCCGGGCATGATGTACCATTTTGAAGGCACTTTTGCCCGTCCCGAATATAAGGAACTTAGAAACGGCATCATCGGTGATGCCACAAAGGCCACTCGTGAGAAGGGCGAAAAAATCGTTACTCGACTGACTGATCATGTCGCTGAGATTATTGAGGATATTCGTAAGCGGTATCCTGCCGGCGTGAAGCCAATAGAATCGTAAATTATTTAAAAGACCAAACCTGACAGGTTTTTCAGTGACTCGGAGTACCCATTTGCGTATAAAGCATTGAATTCGCAAATGGGTCTGCCTTTCAAAACCGGTCAAATTTTAGTGAGCGAGGAATCTGGGGAATCACATGAAATTCAAGGATAAAGTCGCCATCATTACTGGAGCAACAAAAGGGATTGGTGAAGCATGCGCATATGAATTCGCTAAAGAAGGAGCGAAGGTTGTCGTAACCGGTCGTTCGGTTGACCTGGGTGAAAATGTAGTCGCCGGTGTAAAAGCCAATGGCGGTGATGCACTTTTTGTACGCTGCGATATTGGACAAAAAGCGCAAATTGACGCGCTCATTGAGGCGACAGTAGTTCATTATGGAACCATTGACATTGTAGTCAACAATGCAGGTGTCAATCACAGCGCTGATTTCTTCGATATCTCTGAAGAGGATTGGGATTGGGTGATGAGCGTTGATCTGAAAGGCACATTTTTTGTTAGCCAGGCAGCGGCAAAAGTGATGATCGATCAAGGTAAAGGCGGATCAATTGTCAATGTCTCATCCGTCATGGCACAGCTAGCGTTGGCTGACCAAATCCCGTACTGCGCAGCTAAAGGTGGTGTCAATCAATTAACTAAAGCGATGGCTCTATCATTGGTAGACAAAGATATTCAGGTCAATTGCTGTGCGCCCGGTCCTGTATTAACGGAGCTAATGGAGCGTGTGGTTCATAATGAGGCGAAGCACAAACAGTTGATGGATCGGCTTCCTATTGGCCGTATTGCCACTTGCGAAGAAATTGCACGGGTCATTATCTTCCTGGCCAGCAAGGAAGCAGAATATCTGGTCGGCCAGACAATTTATCCGGATGGAGGACGCAGTATTCAAGCCTTCCCGCGGCGAATGGAAAAGTAGGCAGCGAGAGCAAAAAGGTATGGGTTTACTAATACTCCAAAGAGGGAATCATGGCACATCCAAAAATCGGCCTCATCACCTTCGGCGACAATAGGCCGCATGAGTGGGAACACGTCTTTAAGAAGATGACTGAACCACGTCATCAGGAAGCAGTAACCTATTTTGAACAGCTGCCAATTGAATTTATGGCCCACGATGATGTAGCTCGTACTAAAACGCATATTGATGCACAAGTAGATGCCTTGAGAGCCACAGGGGTGGAAGTGTTGGTCGCACACACACCATGCTGGACCTCCCCAAATTTGGTCGTTCGCGGAATCCAGCGGATGAATTTACCAACGGTACTTATCGGGAACAAGCATCCTGGAACACACAGCACAGTAGGGCTGCTGGGCGCAGGCGGCACACTAAGCCAAATCGGCTATCCACATGTCCGCCTGCGCGAGGATTTTACCGAAGACTTAGCACAAAAAATCCTGCCCTTTTTTCGAGCAGCGGCTGTCAAGGCTCGTCTTCGTGGCAAGATGTTTGGCCTCTTCGGGGGGCGCTCGTTGGGTATCGACACAGGCACTTTTGACCCCATGCAATGGAAAAAGCTATTTGGCGTAGACACAGAACACATTGACCAGTTGGAAATTATCCGCCGGGCCGATTTGGTACCGGAAGCAGACACGGAAAAAATGATGTCGTGGCTGACAAACAGTGTAGGAAAAGTGGCTTATAACGACGAGACATTCACGCCAGAGAAACTAGCATTTCAAGTACGATGTTATTTAGCGACGATGGAAATCATCGGCGAGATGGGACTGGATTTTGTCGCAATTAAATGTATGCCTGACCTGACCACTCACTTTGTGCCGCAATGTATTTCGGCTGCTTTGCTGCCCAGTCCATATGACGCCAACGGACGTCGCGACCCGATTATGATGGCTTGCGAAGCTGATGGTGATGCTGCGCTAACCATGGAGATCCTAAAAGAGATAACAGGTGGCAAGCCAGTATTATTTATGGATGTCAGCTACATTGATGACAAGCACAGCACGTTCTACTTCCCTAATTGCGGCGCATTTTGCTCCTGGTATGCTGCCCGCTCCGAAGATCCACAAGAAAATTTGAAGCATATCGAACTTCGACCTGCCAACCGGCCTGGTGGCGGAGCAATCACTTATTTTAACACCGCCCCCGGCCCAATGACCTTGGCCAGATTGTACAGAGAGGACGGCCGATACCGCATGGGTATCATTCACGGCAAAACAGTTAACATCTCAGTTGAGGAACGTGATGCCTTTGTGCAGGCGAGAGGAAGCCATCAACTGCCCACCGCCTTCTTGAAATTAGACGTAAATATAGAGAAGCTCATTAGCGGATTTGGCTCTAATCATATTATGGGAGTCGCTGGAAATCGGACTGAAGAGCTGCTTCATTTCTGCGAGTTAATGGGCATTGAACCGGCCTTTTTTAACTAGTAGATGACGAAAGTAAGAATCAGCAATTAATGACCGTAATAATGGAGTATGACAATGGACAGACGTGAGCGATTCAGAAGGATTACCAGTTTTCAGGAAGCAGACCGGGTTCCGCTCGATATGGGCAGCCATGTAGCTTCACTACACCGCTTATCCTATGCAAAACTAAAAGAATACTTGAATGATTCGGAACTAAAGAACGACGACAAGATTCTGGACCGCATGGTGCAAAATGTGGTGCCGGATGAAAAATTGCTCCGTCGTTACAACATTGATTTCCGCTGGATCGCACCCCACTGGATCGATGTCGTCGATGTCAGAGACGACATTTACCGCGACATGTGGGGCATCGAATGGCAGTTCATGTTGGACGCATATAGTGTTTACTCCTCGCCACTGAGTACAGCCAAGACGATCGCCGATATTGAAAACCATCCTTGGCCGGATCCCTATGATCCCAAGGTAGTAACCGGTCTAAAGGAGCGGGCAAAGTGGCTCTATGAGAATACCGATTACGTATTGGTTGGAGACTCGATTAAGGGTGGGATCCTGACCAAAGCGCTGCAAATTCGTGGCTATGAGCAGATGTTTGCAGACCTGGCGAACAATATTGAATTCGCCGAGGCATTGATGGACAAGCTCCTGGATATTTACAAGCATTTTTGGAGCCATTTCCTCAATGAAGTAGGTCCGTATGTGCAGATGGTGTACTTCACAGATGACATCGGTGGACAATCTTCAATGATAATTTCACCTGACACATTCCGTCAATTGGTGAAACCGCGGATAGGCAACTTGATCGACCATATTAAAAGCCGTGCTGATGTGAAGCTCTTGTACCATACAGACGGGACGGTAACACCAGTCGTGGATGACATTATTGATATGGGTGTGGATATCCTGAATCCAATCCAAACATCTGCGTTGGGGATGGACACTGCTGTTCTCAAAGAGCTTTATCATGGCCGTCTCTGTTTCCATGGGGCGATTGATGTGCAGCAAATGCTACCTTTCTCATCGCCGAATGGAGTACGCTATGACGTTGCAAAACGGATATATGATCTGGGACGGGGAGGCGGCTACATTTTGGCTCCCTGCCACAACATCGGATCGGATGTGCCCCCAGAAAACGTAGAGGCTATGTATGAAGCAGCGTTTGAATACGGCCAATATCCCATCCAACTTGACAATATCCTGAAACCCGAAGACCGACAAAAACCAACCGCAGAGCAGATTGCAGCGCAGGCCGCGCCCGTCAAACAAAAGCGGCGTCCAAGAAAGCGTCGTTAACCAGCCAAGCACTATTTGAACTTCGATTTCGGTTCATAAATAAGGAGAACCCATGAGCAGAGAAGACGACATACTAGATGCCCTTTATGATCATACAATCGATGGGGAACGAGAACCGGTCGTAGCCTTAACCAAAGAGGGCTTGGAACTGGGAATGGATCCCCTTGTCATTTTATTTGACGCCTTGATTCCTGCTCTGGAGGAGGTCGGCCGTCTATTTGAAGAAGGCACCTTTTTCGTGCCCGAGATGCTCGTTGCAGCCAAGGCGATGCACGGCGCAATGGAAGTGCTGCGTCCGCTCATTGCCGAAACCGGCACCAAACCAGTCGGCACTTTTGTGATGGGCACGGTTAAAGGTGACATCCACGACATCGGCAAAAATCTTTGCAATGTTATGCTGGAAGGCGCCGGGTTCGAGGTCATTGACTTGGGTGTAAATGTTCAGGAACAAGCGTTTGTAGATGCCATCAACGAACACAAGCCACAAGCCGTTGGAATGAGCGCTTTTTTGACCACCACAATGCCAATGTTCATTCCTACGATTCAGGCGATCAAAGATGCCGGTCTGAGGGAAGAAGTATTAATATTTGTCGGCGGTGCACCGGTTACGCAAGAATACTGTGATAATGTTGGCGCTGATGGCTACGCTCCCAATGCCAGTGTGTTGGTGAGAGTCTTGAAAGAGATGCTAGGAATAGCATAAAATGTCTGCTAGCTTCGAAAGTGAGAGGCTCACAGCCAAAAAGCAATTACCGAATACTTTAGGAGAGTGAATTTGTGATAGAGCTTGGAAGATTACACCATGTGAGTATTTGTGTGGCAAATCTAGAAGCCACACGTTCTTTTTATTGTGACGTCCTGGGCATGGACGAAGTAGAACGCCCTCCCACTTTCCAATTCAAAGGACAGTGGTTCCGCAAGAACGGCTATGAAATTCATACCATTTACAAAGACGCCGCCGGGCAAATTCCAGGAGATGCCGAAAACATCATCAAACCGGGCAGGGACATCACCTTTGCCCGCCATTTCTGCTTCAGTGTCAGCAGCGTTGATGAGACAATTAAGACATTAGCTCAAAATGGGATTGAATTTATTGCTGGCCCCCGCCCCCGCGGCGACGGCGCCACGCAAATGTACATATATGATCCAGATGGCCATATGGTAGAGCTGGTATATGAACCATGGGATTGGCCTCGCTAAAAAGCCAATATCTATATTCAGCCGGTATTTGTTGGCTCACAATACATTATTACTAGCTACTATTTACGAGGGCATGAAAGGAACTCTATGACAACAGATCAACCACCTCAAAACCAGCATCAGGTCATCTTCATGCCCTCTGGTCGGCGCGGGTTGGTGGAGGAAGAAACGCCAGTCTTGGAAGCCGCACGCCAGTTAGGCGTTGAGATCGAAAGCATCTGTGGTTCGCGTCTCACCTGCCGTAAGTGTCGTATCCGTATTGAGGCGGGCAATTTTGCAAAACATGGAATAACCTCCTCCGCAAGCCACTTGTCGCCTGTATCCGCCCAAGAACAACATGCGCTGGAACGGTTGAATATCACGGACTATCGTCTTTCATGTCAGGCCAGGGTTAAAGGTGAATTGCTCGTCTTCGTGCCGGAAGAAAGCCGCGGCCAAAAGCAAATAATCCGTAAATCGGCAACCGAGAGAATTATTGAAGTTGACCCCGCAATCCGCCAACTATTCGTAGCGGTTGATCAGGCAGAACTGGGCAAGCATCGCGGTGATTGGGGACGGCTTCAGGATGCGTTGATGGAGCAGTGGGGATTGGGGGATTTGAGGATCGATATACGGCTTTTGCGCCAGCTCCAACCCACCTTGCGCCACGGAAACTGGGCCGTTACTGTCACAATATGGCAGGATAAAGAAGTCATTGATATTCAGCCAGGCTATGTTGAAGGGATTTATGGATTGGCAGTAGACATCGGCAGCACAACCATCGCCGGACACTTATGCGATTTGCGCACCGGCGAAGTATTGGCCACCGAGTCAATGATGAACCCGCAAGTAACCTACGGTGAAGATTTGATGAGCCGTATCTCTTACGCGATAGAGCATAAAGATGGGCTGGAAAGGATGCATAGGGCAATCATTGATGCTCTGAATAAGCTCGCAGCTCGGACAGCAAAAACGGCCATAATTCGCGCCAGGCAAATTCACGAAGCCGTCTTTGTGGGCAACACAACGATGATCCATATTTTACTGGGCATTCACCCGCAGGAGCTAGGCGGAGCGCCGTTTGCTTTGGCCAACCGGGATGGCATGGACATAAAAGCCAAGGAATTGGGTCTTCGGTTACACCCCGGAGCT
>JAACFF010000259.1 GCA_009937635.1 Chloroflexota bacterium | reverse complement strand
ATATGAAGCGGAGCTTGACCAGTACCGTGCGCAAGTGGACCAGTATAAGATCCAGTTGGAGGATTACCAGAATCGTGCCGTGGAGTCGCAGCAGGGCCAGGTGGAACGGCGCATTGCTGTCGAAGCATCGGTCTTGCCCGCGGAAGAGTTGATCCGCCAGTTCTACCCTGGTTTTGGTTGGACCTATGTGGATAAGAATGACACGGCCGCCTTCCAAAGTATGATTCTCAAAACTTGGACTGCCCAATTGATCATCATTCTAATCCTATTTGTGTTGATAATGTTCCTGCTAAAACGTAAGGATGCGGTGAAGTGATATGAACAGGTGGAGTAGCAAATCGACGTTATTAACTTGCCGGCGAGGTCCAGACGTTGGGGGCCAGCATGTTTGTTGGGCCCATTGGCTGCTGTTGATCGCTTTCGTGGTTCTCTTGCTGGCTGGTTGTAGCAGTGGAGACCAATCCGAAGGTATAACAGAGCTGGAGGCTAAGCTGACCCAGGAGGCCCAGCAGCCGGATACCGAAGGACAGGCAAGCGAACCACAAGAAGAACAGGTAAGCGAGTCGCAAGCAGATCAGGCCGCAGAACCACCAGCGTCTGAAGCACAATCTGTGCAAGAAGCGGTCGAGGAGCCAAAGACTGATGCCTCCGCTACAGAAGTGGCGGCTGCATTAAGTCAAACGGCCGAGGCTGAAGCAGCAGCTGCGTCTGCGGCACAAGCAGAACGCGCTGCTACCATTGAGCCCATTCGGGCCGAAGTGGCCTCTTATGGCGTTGACCCCAGCCAAGGCGATCTTGGCTTTACGCACCCCCCCATCTCCATCGAAGTGACCGATTTTGAGGCTACTGATTTTGCCAATCAAAATCTCCTCACGGTTGCGCGAGATTTTGTTCTGGCGGCCGATGTGACCTGGGATTCTCAGTATGCTGAATCGGGATGCGGATTTGTGTTTCGCTCAGATGGTGATGAGGAGAACCCCAGCCAATATATCATGGGCATGACGCGCGGCGCGCAAGGGCATGTCTTGTTTGCCGAGCAGGTGCAGGGTGACGTAGACTTAAATCTGGTGACAGATATCTACGCCAACGGTATTGACCCGCAATTTGAATGGCAAAATGACACCACCAACCGCATGGCTGTTGTCGGCCGTGGCCAGGAGTTCACGCTTTACAGCAACGGGACAAGGTTAGGCACTGTGACCGGAAAGGCAGGCTTTGAAGAAGGATTCGTGGCCTTTATTGCCGTTAATCGTTCCGGGGGTATTCGTTGTGACTATGACAACATCTGGCTCTGGAGGATGAACTAGAGGGTAGCCGTATGGTGGTTGAGGCCTTGTGGCTACAAATTAAACCCATCCTGCGAGACTACATGCTGCCCACCGCTCAACTTAAATGAGTGTCTGGCACTTGCGCAGTGCTTAATACTTGCGCAAAGCCCGACACTTTTGCTATCATATGACGCACGGAGAAAAAATATGACACAATCAAGTTGGATAGGCCAGACGATTGGCGAACGGTACGAAGTACAAGAATTATTAGGTCAAGGTGGGATGTCGGCCGTTTACAAGGCCAACGATCCCAATCTACGACGCGTCGTGGCGGTAAAGATCATCCACCCCCACCTCTCTAGCGATGCGCAATTTGTGCGGCGCTTTGAAGAAGAGGCGGCTGCCGTCGCCCAGTTGCGTCACCCGAACCTGATTCAGGTCTTTGATTTTAACCACGACGAAGAGACCTACTTCATCGTCTTTGAGTTCGTCCCCGGCGAGACTGTACAAGCGCGGCTGAAGCGCATGAAAACGGCCGAACGGCCTATGGAAATGGCTGAAGCGGTTGATATTGTCGCCCAGGCCGCCGATGGCCTGCAATATGCTCACAAGAAAGGCCTCATCCACCGCGATATCAAGCCTGCCAACATTATGCTCAACGTGACCGGCGATCCCATCATCATGGATTTCGGCATTGCCAAGATCATGGGCGGGACACAGCATACAGCCACCGGGGCTGTGCTGGGCACCGCTCGCTATATGTCGCCTGAGCAGATCAAGGGTGAGCGCATTGATCCGCGCACCGACATCTACTCTCTCGGAGTGACACTCTTTGAGATGTTGGGTGGCCGTCCCCCCTTTGAAGCTGATTCCGCCATGACCTTGATGATGATGCACATCACCGATCCGGTGCCGGACTTGGGTGTTCTGCGCTCCGATGTGTCCCCTGAATTAGTGGCTGTCGTCAATAAGTCTCTGGCCAAGGACAGTGGCAATCGTTACCAGACGGCGGCCGAATTTGCCTCGGCGCTGCGTAACATGGGCAATGGAGCGGCCCCAATTGTTGGCGCCACGGTACTTGAAGCGGCGGTGATGGCGCCTGCGGACCCGGACATGACCGTATTAGAGCCCGCAACGGCCGAATCTGTAGAGCCCGTCTCCGAACCTGCTGACGACACCCCGGCTGCCGGTATGGCCGCCGTTGCTGCTGGTGCCGCGGTTTCAGCGGCTTACACGACAGAAGGCGCCGCGGATGCCAGAACAGGGGCGGCCACAGCTCCACCCCCCCAATCTACATCTAGCGGTTCGCGATCCCTTCTCTACGCCGCTGGCGCAGCCATCCTCCTTCTGTTGATCGCCGTTGGTGTATGGGCCATTTTCTTCCGCGGCTCCGGTGATGAGGAAACCGCCGGCGGTGGCGGGGAACCGCCGGCAATTGTCGATCCCACGGAGACGCCTGATTTGCAGGCGACACAAGATGCCATTGATGCTGGTCTGGCCGCTGAAGTCGAAACACGCGTGGCCAGCGCTGCGACGCAGACGGCTGAAGCTATCGGGGCACTGCCCACAGATACGCCTGAAGCGACGGCTACTGAGCCCGTCGTCGAGAGCGTAGGCTCTGTAGACGAGGTAGTTGGCGAAGTCCTGATGATCACCCCAGGTGGCCAGGAAGTCCCCCTCACCACGGACACGCCGCTTGTAGCTGGTTCCCAATTCGTCACCGGTGACAATGGCCAGCTGACCTTTTCCCTCGACGATGACTCTGTCGTCCAACTTATCGAAAACAGCGGATTGTTGCTCGACAAGGTAGCTGAAGATCCCACTGATGTAGCTCAACAAACCATATTCACCTTGGCCATGGGCGACTTACTCTTGCGCCAGCCTGATGCCGGTAACGAATTGGTTGTTAACAATCAGGTTGGCCAGGTTCTGGCGACGTTACAGAACAGTGCGGCAATGGCCGGCGCTGATAAGCAAATTGTTGCCGCCAAGCGCTCGCTGCAAGAGGATGTTGAGGAAGCTGCCATGTCTTTACATGTGGAAGACGGTCTTATCGTCGTCTCCTGCTTCTCTGGCGAATGTACTCTGGGCGACGAAAGTTTATTGCAGGCAGGAACGGAAGCGGCCGTTAACGCTGATGGCGGCTCGGCCGCTCGGGTCATCACGGCCAATTCAGAAAGTTACCAACAATGGCAGTCAGCTTGTGATGACTGCCTGGCTCCACCCGAAGGGCCTGCTATCGAGCCCCCTCCGACGGCGACGCTAGTCCCGCCAACAGCAACGCAAGAAGCACCGCCAACGGCAACGCAAGAAGCACCGCCAACGGCAACGCAAGAAGCACCACCAACGGCAACGCAAGAAGCACCACCAACAGAAGTGGCAACCGAGGCTGCTGCTTACGCGGCGCGGATCAGCAATATCGCGCTGCAAGACGGTACTTATATCGTCAGTTATGAGACGTTTGGATATACGGAGCAGTTACCGGGTATGCACGTGCACTTCTACTTTGACACTGTGTCAGAAGCCAATGCCGGCGTGCCGGGCAGCGGTCCTTGGAAATTATATGGTGGACCACGGCCGTTTACCGGCTATACGGAGTCTGAACGGCCGTCTGCAGCGACAGCCATGTGCAGCCGTGTGGCCAACCCCGATCACTCCATTATCCTCGGCAGTGGCAATTGTTACCCATTGCCGTAGCAGGAAACTATGAGAAAAGTTAAGCTGGCTCCTTCCATCTTGGCTGCCGATTTTACTTATCTTGGCGCCCAGGTGGAAGAAGCCGTGGGGGCGGGAGCCGAACATATTCACGTCGACGTCATGGATGGCCATTTTGTGCCCAATATCTCTTTCGGGTCCTCAATCGTGCGCACGCTTCGGCCGCTTGCCGACAAGTACGGAACCATCCTCGATGTGCATTTAATGATTGAGCAGCCAGATCGTTTTTTGACTGACTTCGCCCGGGCCGGGTCCGATATCATCACCGTACACGTTGAAACCTGTCCCCATTTGCACCGCACGATACAGGCGATACGCGAATTGGGTGTGAAGCCAGGTGTGACCCTGAATCCGGCTACACCGTTGCTTGCCCTGGAAGAGATCTTGCCTGCTGTGGACCTGGTGTTGATCATGTCCGTCAACCCTGGTTTTGGCGGCCAGTCATACATCCCGGCTTCTACCGCGAGAATTCGACGTTTGCGCCACATGTTAGACGCCATTGGTTCTACGGCCGACTTGCAGGTCGATGGCGGCATAAGCGTCAAGAATGCAGCCGAAATCAGCGCTGCTGGAGCCAATGTTCTCGTTGCCGGCAGTGCCATCTTCAGAGGGAAGCAGAGTATCGCCGCCAATATTGCCGCCTTCCGCCAAGCCCTGGTCCAATAGCCATTTTCGCAAAAACGGATACCATAGGAACTCATCGTTTTGCGTGAAAACAAGGACGAGGGTATGAGTGAAACGGCATTAGTGCCAATCGAACAAAAGTTAGTCAAATTCTACAATGATGAAGTAATTGCCGTGCGCACTGATGACGGTATGGTTTACGTGCCTATTCGACCCGTATGCGACAACTTAGGAATCACCTTGGCTGGACAACGAGAGCGCATTAATCGCGATCCTGTGCTTTCAGAGGCCGTGGCCTCTGTAAGTGTTACACTTACACAGCAGGCACGAGAGATGCTTTGCCTTCCTCTAAAATTCATTCCCGGATGGTTGTTTGGCGTCAATGCGAATCGCGTAAAGCCAGAGCTGAGAGACAATGTTATCCGCTACCAGAGAGAATGTTTTGATGTCTTGTCCGAAGCTTTTTTGGAAGGGCGGTTGACAGCCAACCCTTCCTTCATAGAGTTATTGCAAACCAACACGCCTGCTGTCCAGGCCTACAAAGTATTGCAGGAGCTAACTCGCTTGGCGCGGAGTCAAATCTTATTAGAGGCGCAGGTAGGTCATCAAGAAATCCGCATCGATGATCTAGAGAAACGCCTGGAGTCGGTTGAAGACACAATCGGCGATGTGGATCGCCACGTGACGCCTGATCAAGCCAGCCAAATCAGTCAGGCGGTAAAAGCAGTGGCGATGAAATTGTCCAAGGCCAGTGGCCGCAACGAGTACGGGGGTGTTTATGGGGAGTTATATCGCAAGTTTGGTATCACCAGTTACAAGCAGCTGCCTGCTGCGAAATTTGACCAGGCCATGAACTGGCTGAACGAGTGGCGGGAGAATATTGAGGGCGATAGCCCATTCTAGCCCACCCGCACTGAAACCCGGTTTTTTAGGAACCTTGAACAAATCCTTTAAAAAGAAATTCTTGTCTTGTACGCATGCATAGCCGGGTTGCTCTCGAAACCAGCACAATCCCTTGTACCCGCGTCAATAACGATTACAATTATTCAATTCGCGGAATCTGCGAAATCTTTGTACGTGAAACGGTCGCCTAGCGACATTCTACTCTGAGGAGAAAACAATGATAGTAACTACTGACGATCTATTTAAAGTTGCATACGGCAAGTTTGCCGTCGGTGCCTACAATATCAACAATATGGAGCAGGCTATTGGCCTATTTGAAGGGAATGTCAACGCCCAAGCGCCCTTCATCGTCCAGATATCAAAGGGCGCGCGTAAATACGCCAACCCACAGATGCTGGAAGCCATCATTCGCGCCGCTGGTGATCTTTATCCCGAAGCTATCTTCGCCGTGCATCTCGACCACGGTGATGAAGAGACCTGTTACGATTGCATCGATTCTGGTTTTTACAGCTCAGTGATGATCGACGCCTCCCACGAACCTTTTGATGAAAATATCGCAATTACCCGCCGCGTCGTAGAACGAGCCCACGCCAAAGGCATCAGTGTAGAAGCGGAATTAGGTAAGCTGGGCGGCGTCGAAGAAGATATCCAGGTCGATGAAAAACATGCCAGCCTCACTGATCCCGACGAAGCCAAGGAATTTGTCGAGCGCACCGGTTGTGACAGCCTGGCTGTAGCCATCGGTACCAGCCATGGGGCCTACAAGTTCAGTGGTGGGCAGGGGCTGCACTTTGACCGCATGACCGCTATCCAGGAACAACTGCCTGGTTTCCCGTTGGTCATGCATGGTTCCAGCTCTGTGCCCCGGGAAGAAGTCCAGCGCATCAACGCCGCTGGTGGCGCCATCGATCCCTCGGCCAAGGGCGTTGACGCCAACCAATTTGCCGGTGCAGTCCCGTTGGGTGTGACCAAGGTCAATATCGATACTGACGGCCGTCTCGTCTGGACCCGCGTCCATCGCGAATTCTTCCGTGACCATCCGGAGCAATTCGACTTCCGCAAACCAGGTACACTCTTTGTGCCTGCCTATGCTGACTTCATCGTCGACAAGAGTAGGAAGTTGTTGTCTTACGGCACGCTCGAACAGGTGCGCGCCGCCTTAGCCTAGACACATACCATATCTCTCAACCAACGCCTATTTTCAAGATGAGCGGGGCGGGTCGCTAGACCTGCCCCGTTTTTGCATCGTCACTTAGTGGATCGCTGCCGCAAACAAAACCTCAACGCCGGAACCTGGCAAATTCTTTATCATTTTCTGCTCATCTTCTATAATTATGCTGCTGCCAGCCTGCCCCCCTACCACAAGTAGATATGAGCGACGGCAGCACCTTATCAAAAGAGGCGGTACGCGCTGTGGCGCACTACCATAATCGTAACGCAACCTTTCCAGGTTGCGATCAAGCTGGAAAGCTTGATGTACGAAGGAGGTTAGCATGACCCAATCTGCCCGGCTGGTTGAATTCCTCTCTGAACTGGATAAACATGTGCAAGGTGATCTGCACACCGATCAGATCAACCGCATCCTATATAGTACCGATGCCAGTATTTATCAGGTGATGCCCCATGGCGTATTGATTCCTCAGACAGTCGAAGATCTTCACGCGGCCGTTGAACTGGCAGCACAATACCAGGTCCCTTTGCTGCCCCGTACTGGTGGCAGCAGCCTGGCTGGCCAGGCGGTTAATGAAGCGCTGATCGTCGATTTTACCCGCCACCTGGATCAAGTTCTGGAAGTGAACCCGGAAGAACGATGGGTGCGTGTGCAGCCAGGCATCGTGCTAGACGAACTAAACCTGCACCTACGGCCGTATGGCCTGCAATTCGGTCCTGATCCAGCCAGCAGCAACCGCGCCGCTATCGGCGGTATCGTCTCTAACAACTCTACCGGCAGCCATTCTATTCTATACGGTATGACCGCCGATCATGTGTTGGATACGAACGTTATTCTGAACGATGGTTCTATGGTCCATTTTGGCCCCTTGGAGACGGTCGAACTTACCCGCTACCAGGAACGCTCCGGACGCGAAGGGGAAATCTACCGCCAGTTCGCTCAATTGGTTAGCCAGCAGGCCAACCAGCAAACCATCATCTCGGCCACGCCGCGCCATTGGCGGCGCTGCGGTGGTTACAATCTGGACCGTTTTGTAAATGATCCCGCGCTCTCCTTTCACTGGCCCCGCGACACGCGCTTCAATATGACCGACATACTCAGCGGCGCTGAAGGTACGCTGGGAGTGATGACCGAGATTAAGCTGAACCTGGTGCCCCTGCCCAAAATGACTGCTCTGGCCATTGTGCATTTCGATGCCCTGAATACCGCTCTATCGGCCGTGCCCACCATTCTGGAAGCTGAACCCACCGTCGTGGAACTGTTGGACAATTTGGGCTTGACCCTCTGCCGCCAGGTGCCGGAGTATGCGCGCTTGCTGCAGACCTTCCTACAGGGCCAGCCTAACTGCGTGCTCATCACCGAGTTTTATGGTGAGAGTGAAGCGGAGCTGCAGGAGAAGGTGGCTCGACTGGAATCAGTTCTCCGACAAGGGCGAACAGGAGCCACGGCCGTGACCCAGGCTTTTGATCCTCAATTGCAGGCCAATGTCTGGACGGTGCGTAAGGTTGGTCTGGGCTTGATGATGGCAGTCAAGGGCGATCACAAACCGATTCCCTTTATCGAAGATGCCGCTGTTCCCCCTGAACATTTAGCCGAATATGTAAACAAAATCGAGAAGTTCTGCAACGATATGGGCACCGATGTCGCCTATTACGCCCATGCCAGCGCGGGGTGCATCCATATCCGGCCGCTGATAAACAGTAAGGTGGCCACAGAGATCGCCAAGATGCCCCAGATCGTACAGTTTTCTGTAGATTTATTGCACGGTTATGGCGGCTCTCTATCCAGCGAGCATGGCGACGGCCGTGCCCGGAGCTGGATCAACGAGCACTTTTTTGGTCCCGAACTATACGAGCTCTATCGCCAGGTCAAACAAATCTTCGACCCGCACGGCATATTCAACCCTGGCAACATCGTGGACGCGGGCCCGATGACCGAGAACCTGCGCTTCGGCGAAGCGTACCAGATTATCC
>JAACFF010000258.1 GCA_009937635.1 Chloroflexota bacterium | reverse complement strand
AACCGCTAGGGATAGGCAGGTGGACTGTATTCGTTTATCCTTGTTCTACCCTGTAGGCTTCTGATTGTCCATTATACAGTAACAGGAGATACCCAAATTACGGTGAGCGATATCGGTACGGAGAAACTATTTCAACAGCGTTCGTGGAATCGACGATTAAGTGGGTGGTCAGTAAGCGGATGGTAAAAAAGCAGCAGATGCGCTGGACGAAGCGATGAGCGCATCTGTTATTACAGACCCGTACCAAGACACTCAACGGAGAATTGCGGGTTGTGTTGCAAAAATTTTTTGAACGGATAATCTACTTCACCACACCCTCAAGCAAGGAAGTCAATACATGGAAAATCTGTTCCAATGGCGTCACTTTCAAGGGGAAATAGTATTGACCTGTACTCGGTGGTATTTGAGATACGCGCTTAGCTATCGCGATTTAGAAGAGATGATGATTGAGCGAGGACTATCAGTTGATCACACCACCATCTATCGTTGGGTACAACGATATGCCCCTGAATTGGACAAACGCAGCCAACCATACCTGAAGCAAACCAACGATTCCTGGCGGGTTGATGAAACCTATGTCAAAGTCCGTGGCAGGTGGATGTATCTGTATCGAGCTGTCGATTCATCCGGCCAGACCCTCGATTTCCTCCTGAATCAGACCCGCAGCACTCGAGTAGCCAAGCGCTTTTTCCGCAAAGTTCTAGGCAGATCTCACATTGCTGCCCCAAGAGTAATCAACGTCGATAAGAATGGCTGCTATATCGGTGCGGTTCGAGATTTGAAGAAAGCAGGTTTGCTGCCAGAGAAGTGTAAACGAAGGCCGAGTCGTTATATGAACAACATGGTTGAGCAGGATCATCGGTTCATGAAACGAAGGATCAAGCCCGGTCTGGGATTCTCCTCCTACCCGACAGCCTGGAGAACAATACGCGCGTATGAGGTCATGCACATGATCAGAAAGGGGCAAATAATGGGGGCAGACAAAGGAAATATCAAAGCACAAAATCAGTTTATCGCCGAATTTGTTTGGTTTAGGCGTGTAAGCCAAAGGCTTAACTTTGACCTCCCTGCCTGCATGGATTTCGCAGGGATTATTTGCAACACAACCGTTTGCTTCACCCCAACTTGAGTTCTTTGTTTTAGATGATGACCAATGGCACAAGGTCATTCAGCGACCGCCTTTTGCGCCGCGTAAGTCTAAGTCAGGGCCCTTTGCCAAACAACTGCTTTTATGGGGTACCGAGTTTGTCCTTTATCTTTGGCTTTGGGGACTGTAAACTGTGGCCAGGTCCACAATGAAAACCATCACAATCTTGACTTTGCGCCCGATATCTTGCTTAATAGACTTAATAGTTCACACCGTTACGAACGAATCTAATAAACGAATCTAATATAGGAAGGTCCCGGAACCGGTCAGGTTGCGGCCTTCGCCAGCATGGAGGTAATTCTCATGGCAGATTTTCGTATATTTTATGTTGCAACAGCAGCCGCCAGGCCGGGAAAGCGCGGTGAAGCCGCGCAGTGGTGGCGCGAGAAAGGCCAGGCCCATTTTGAATCCTTGTCCGGCGTCAAGTCCTTGCAGGTATTCGCCTCGCAGTTCCTTATTGGCAGAAAGCACGGGTATGAATTCTGGTATGAGCTAGAAAACTACGCCGTCCTGGACACCTGGGACGCTGAGCTAGAAGCCGACCCACAGAAGTATGGCCCGCCGTGGATGGAGTTTACGGAACTCTTCGAACCGGGTCCCACGCGTATCATGGGCGACTGGCCCGAATCACTGCTGGTTTAATCTAGCTTTTCAGCCGGTTAGTTTGTTAGTAGGTCACCGAGCCGGAATTTACCTGCAACTAGCAACATGCAATCTACGGAGTTCTAAGTATCCGGAAAATCTAGGTTTTCGGGATAATTAGATATGCACGGCTGATTAAAATCGTCTCAAATTCTACAAAAGCCAGATGTATGGTCGAGCGAAGTTTGACCTCTTACGTCTGAAGGTGCTATATGCTTCATGACACGACTTGCATCTTTTGTGCGAAAGAACCACATTCATGTGGCCAGGTCTCTTTCTCTAGGTCAGTTTCTTGTCTTTTGCTGACGAGATAGAGTGTGCCAAATGTGTCCACTTTCATCTGGCCAAGTGTCCTTGGGCCTATTATTTTAGCGCCTGTATTAGAACCCAGATAAGCGGCAGTTGCGCCACACCGTATATGACGTGGGATAGGTAGTGGCTCAGCGACTGTTCCGGGTAGAATGGCCAAAGGGGGACCGGCAGCACGGATAGGATAGCACCGATGACCAGGTGGGCAACGGTCGTCCAGCCCAATAAGATCACCACCCATGTCCGTCGCCACCGCGACTGTCGCCACCAGGCTAGAAACAGTACCAGACCGACTACTGCCGGAAAGCTGTGTTCCCATCTCCATATGGGCAGCTGCAATTCATACGTGGTGTGGATGTAGGCACCTAGCCACGAGAGAAAGATGAGCGCCGCAAGCAGCAACGGTTTGCTGTTAGAAGAATGGGTCGCTTGCATCACGCCTCCATAACTCGTCAGGTCAGATTTTATAACCATGTTTTAGCAACATACTTGTAGCTTTAGTGACAATTTTCGGGTCAGCGCCTGTCATGGGGTCGAAATCAAAAGCATCTGCCAGGCGGTTGATAATATTGAATAGGCCGCAGACGCAGATGGCTTCTTCGATGGCCTGAGCGCTGACGCCGGCGGCACGGACGCGTTCTATGTCTGTAAAGGTGATCTTTTCCGGTTTCAGGGTCAGATCTTCTAGGAGGCCCAGGGTGGCTTTTACTTTGGGGCTGACGGGGGCATTTTGCCAGTCATTGAGGACTGCTTCGACCAAATCTGGGTCATCGAGAGCCATGGAAGAGACGGCCGTATGGCCGGACGTACAAAACTGGCATTCGTTCTTGCGGGAGGTGAAGGCAGCGAATAGTTCACGCTCGCCCATGCTCCACTCGGACGGCCCGCGCATCACTTCATGTAGCCAGGCGGAGTAGGGTTTGCCGAAAAACTTGGGACGATACATCAATGTTCTCATCACATCCAGGGTAGGCATACCGGTGACCAATTGCATGAAACCCAACATCAGCTTGCGTGGGAAACTTTGGCCATTTGCTACCTTAATTAACCGCATTATCCACCTCCATTGAGGGTTGCTTGCCCACCATTTAGGGCGGCTAGTCCTTGGTTGAGGCGTCCAAGTCCCGCGCCAACCGCGGCGCTGACGGTCAGTTCGAAAATGGCTTCTTCAGAATATCCCTGGGCTTTCAAGGATTCAATATCGTGGTCGGTTACTTTGTAGGCAAAACGGCTGACCTTGTTCAGATAGGGCCTTAAAGCCTCCGGGATAGGACTGTCATTGGTATCAAGCTGGTCACCGCCGGGGGCAACGGCTGATTCGATTGAGATACGTAGCGACCGATCTGTCACACCTTTGCTTTGGAAGACCGCCTTGATGAGTTGGGTCATGAATTCCTGATGTTTGTTTGTCATTATGAGCCTCGTTTCGCATTTTTGGCTGAAGTGGTTGGCCAATCAGGCCAAGACAACGACTTTGCCAGCCTCAAGGATGGTCTTCAGCAGTTGCTGATTATTTTGGTGTGAGCGCTTGGAGATGATCAACTTAAGCGGGTCCAGCAGGCGCGAGAACCTCCCTTTGGATTTCATGTTGATATGTTCAGTTACCAATGTTCCGGCCTCGGTCTCCTGAAAGGTGATGGCGTCTTCATAGGCCAGTGAGCCATGGGACTTGTAGGCATACAGCCGGTTTGGTTCGTAACCGGTTACTTCTGATGGAATCTCCATGGTTTTGCCCATGAACTCAGCTTTGACCATGTAGGTCGAGCCTACTTCTGGCGGATTGCCCGAGAGGGGCCAACTGTCCAGAATGACGGGCGTCCACTCGTGCAGGTTTTCTATCGCGACGACATAAGCGAAAACTTCTTCAATCGGTCGTTCAACTGTGATACTGATTTCTGTAGTTGCCATTGTTCTACCTCCATTTTGGGCAAATCCTCTCGGATGCTATGAAAACATTTGAGAGGGCTGTTTTGTTCAAATACTGGGTTGAACGTGTGTATTGAGATTAGCTTAATGGGCTTTGGAGAGGTTCGAATCATACGATCGCATGATATTGGTCTGATAGAGGGTGCGAGATTGAGGTAGTAGCTACCCTAGTCCCAACTCGCGAGCGAGGAGGGCGGCCTCCGTGCGCCGGGAGACACCGAGTTTGGCCAGGACTTTTGTGACGTGGGATTTGACGGTGCTTTCGCTGATGGTGAGGGTTTCAGCGATTTGAGGGTTGGTCTGGCCCTGAATAATCAGGCCCAAGATTTCGGTTTCACGCAGGGTGAGAGTCTCGCCGGTTGCGGGGACGAAGAGGGGTCTGGGTTGGGAATCGAGGTAGAAGGCGTTCAAACAACGGCTCGTGAAATCTGGGCGTATGTTTCGCGAGACAGCCGCTTCTAACAATGGGATGATAGCCTGACCTGTCTGAAGGACGACACCAGGCAAATCACGCCGCTGCCATTCAGCCAAGCCGGTGTCAAGTTCATGTAGAGCCGCTTCCCGTTCACCTGCTTGCCAATAAATGACCGCCAGTAATAAGCGGGCAGCCACAGTGGTTGTGAAGCCGACAACCCTTTCTAAGGCGATTGACTCACGCAGATGGCGGTCCGCCGCGACCAGATCCCCTTCGGCTGCCGCTACCAGGGCACGCACCAGGCCGGTATTGATTCGTTGGCGCTCAAAGATGGTGTAGGTCTCCATGTCGGGCAAGAACTGGCGCGCTTCCACGCCCCGTTCTTCCCGCCAGTAAACGAGCGCCAGCCAACACAATATATCATTGCGAGCCACATTCCAGGCCTCAACCCGGGATATGTGGTCCAGGATACTATCGAGGTTTTGAGCCATCTCTTTCAGTTCGTTACGCAGCCACTGGATGTTCAATGAAACAAGCATTGAATTGACGTCGGCCCAGGAAAAGATGCCGTATTGCTTGCTCATCCATTGGACCCGACGAGCCAGCTTGTCGGCCTCGTTGACTTCAGCCTGTAACCAATGGCGGCACATTGAGATGTTGATGACTCCGAAGCGGGCTAGCAAATCTGCTGGGGAAAAGTTGGCCAGCAAGGCGTCTCTCAAGCGTAAAATTGCGGTGCCAGCCCTCTGAGAATAGAAGAAGTGGGTGAAGTTGTTCGTTGCCAGGGTGTAATAAGCGCCTGTTTCGCCGGAACGGATGGTAATATCTACGGCCTGCTCAAGATGTTTTTCGACATCAGGCCAGTTGTGGACGTGTAAATGCTTCCAGACCATAGCCTGGTGGTAACTGACTTGCCAGCGGGGTGGGACTTTGTCACCTTGCGTGGTGAAGGTTGCTCCAATTTGGTCCAGGTAGGTAGCCATTTCCGAGCCAACGGTAACGTTGGAGAGGTTGAATAGTAAATAGGCCTGGCTTAAGTCATCGCCTGAATGAGCAAATTGCTGGGCGGCTTGTTCAAGGAAGGGCCGTCCCTTTTCTTTGTGGCCACGTTGTAGAAGATGAATGCCTTGTGCCGCTAACAGCCAGGACCGTTCTGAGCTAGCCTCATGGGGCAACCGCTTGATCAGGTCCACCAGGCGAATGGGCATGGTTCCCAGTTCAACCTGGTCGCGGATGAGCGTTTCTAAGAGATCAGCCGCTTCCTGCCCGGCCTCCGCTGCCAGATAATGATGGACTGCTTCGAACGATGGTCTCATGGCTAAGGCAGCCCGACGGTGAAGTTCAAGCAGTAGGCCGGGTTCCTTAAGCTTTAGCTCTTGTTGAAGCGTTTGGCGTAATAAGAAATGGTAGTGATAGGTTTGGCCATCAGGATGTCCCTCCTCATTAGCTTCATCGCTGCGAGAGATGAACAGGTTTCGTCGGTACAGAGATTCTAGTAGTTGATGAGCGTCAGTGCGTCCGGTGACGGTCCGGCACAATTCCGGGTTCAGCACTGACAGAATTGAAGTCTCCAGTAGAAATCGTCGTTCTTCAGGTGGCAACCTTTTCACAACCTCATCTATCAGGTAATCAAAGATATAGCGGTGGCTGCAGCCCAGTTCCTGGATGAAGCGGTCACGTTCCAAGCCCTCTATTTCCTTTAGGGAAAGGGCCAATAAGCGCAAAGCTGTTACCCAGCCTTCTGTGAAGTGGTCTACTGCAGCCAGATCTTTTTCCGAAAGCTGAAGACCGAGGGCAGCGTTGAGCCAGGCGGCCGTTTCTTTGGCCGAAAAGCGGAGCTGAGCCATACGTATCTCGGCCAGCTGGCCCCGCGCGCGCAGTTTGGAAAGCGACAATGGCGGGTCGGTGCGGGTAGTAGCGAGAAGGTGCATGGTAGGGGGAAGGTTGGCCAACAGGTAATCCAGCGCTGCCAAGCAGTCCACGTTGTCAACGAGGTGTAAATCATCTATGACGAGCACGAACGGCTCAGGGTTGCAGTCCAAGACATCATTGATGAACAGGCCCATCAGACGTGTTGAGTCCGAAATCAACTCTGGCTGGCTGGCCAGGAGAGCGGTCGAATTTAGGGTACAGTTGGGCAGAACGTGGTTGGCTGCTGCCAGGAACAAGGGCAAGAATGAATCTGGCTGATTATCGCTTTCGTCCAGTGTCATCCAGCCCAGAGCGAGGTCCGGACTGTGCCGAGCCAGTGAGGCCGCCAGGGTTGTCTTCCCAGCGCCGGCCTGGGCAGAAATTAGCGTAATTCGTTTTGTCGTGACATCGTTGCGAAGGCGCTCTAGCAAATCTGATCGTTCCAGTACGTCATGACCGGGCTCTGGTCGTAGAAGTTTTGTTCCTGGAATCCAATTCATGAGCGTAGCCCGTTCGTTACCTAAGTGCACCCTGTCAAACATTCTGAGACTGTTCGACTCTAATCAATAGAGACCTTCTTCAGCATACGATAATAGATCTCCAGGTCGATGTCGATTCAAGCTGTGGTTCTCGCGCATCGTTTTCCGGTCTGACGACCCTGATCAGCGCCGCCGAGGAAACCTGTAGAGCAGATTGGCAATGTAGCTATTCAACCGACGAAGCTCGAGTGGCCTCTACATACTTGCCATATAATCATTCCAAATAGCACCTATTATCTTAATAGTTATGCTATAATCTGTCCAGATAATCGGCCCCCAGTAGTCCCCTAAGCCAGAAAAAACTGGCCAGATAATTATTGAAAGAGAAACATGACTAGTAATAAAGATATAGTCGCTGACTACCAAGAGTACCTTGAGCAGGCTGGTAAGAGTGCCAACACCGTCAAAGCATACGTTCAATATCTATTATCCATATGAGAGAGGAATACTCAATACTAATCTAGTTTTAGACAATAATCAATGTATTGAGGAGAGGGAGCCTAGCTTTGAAGATTATAAAGATGGTTGGGCAATGCCAAGCATCTTAACGAAAGGGTTTAGGAAGGAACGTCCCATCATGACCCTAGAGTCTCCATAGATGGTGCTAAAAATCATTCTTTTTGGGCTGGTTCGGAAGCCTTTTGGACTTCGCCAACAGTTTTCATGAGCGGGGGCCCACCACAAAGAGATGAAAATAGAATCTATTTCCTAGGGAGTATCCGATCCTAGTCAAAACCCAAAATGACCATATCGCGCTTACGGCAACAAAAAAGTCCCGCTAAGCGCGGGACTCATCTGCAAAATGTTATGCGGTCTTAATTACCGCCGGTTTCCGGTAGGCCTTGCAGCATACCTTCTTTCTCAGTCCTGCGGCTCCATGGAGTGCCCAGGATGGGCAGCAGCCAGCGGTCCAAACCATACCAGCCGGCCACTTTCCAGGCCAGAATAATCAAGATGGACAGCGTCAGCATCAAACCATTGGTGCTGGCTGCCCCAGCCATGATGAAGTTCCAATTCATAAAGCTGCCGAAGAAAGCGACAATGCCCGTGAAGGCGCCCAAAATGAGGGAGATACCCACCAGAACTTCACCATACATAATCAGGTCAGCGAACCATTCGTACCAACCATTATCCAGCATGAACTGGATGAACCCGCGGTACCAATCAAAAGCAATCGGCGGCCGGCCACCCTCAGGGATGGAGACAGCGTTTTGCCAAAAGCCACGCAGCGGCTGTCCTGTCGCCCAGGCAGGGTTGGTGATTTTTCCCCATCCGGAAGCCAACCAGCCATATCCAAGATAAACGCGGATGATCAGCCACAACCAGGCCAAGCGTGTCGATTGGAACAGCATTCTGGCCAGTGGCGGGTCCTCGATAAGAATTTGTCCTTGCTTATCAACAAATGCATTGTTTGTCATTTGATCTCCTTCATTAGATTGTAAAAAGCTCTATAAAATAAACCCAGTTCTCACTCGTTGAACATACGATACAAACTTGATACGTTGGCGAAAATGAAAATTGCGGAGTGTAATAGTGAGCCAATTTTTTATTATTTACCTTTATTTTATCATAAAAACACAAAACTGTGATTAACTTCACATATAAATTGGATACGGGGTTGTCGGATAAGGACAGGGCATTGCTGCCCTGTCCTTATCCGACATGGCCATACTGCGTAGTTGGGGTAAATACGCAATACGCCCTTTTTTTCACACTACTCGAGAGAATTGGTACTCACAGAAGAGTAATTCCGACTGATTTCCATTGTGTCTCTCTCGAGAGATGTGAATTTTCC
>JAACFF010000257.1 GCA_009937635.1 Chloroflexota bacterium | reverse complement strand
GCTAGATAGTCTGCTATGTGCTCGGCTCCTTAGCCCCGTCCCAAGTACAGTATAGCCAGAAGCCAGAAAGAAAGTCAACAGGAACTTAACGGGATGCTCTGCATGTTAAAAGACGGCCGAGGTCTCTGACAGCCTGACAATTCCCAAAATCATGACCAGTTTTTTTGCCTATTCTGGAATTAACATACAATGTTCCAAAGATTTCTCCAAAAAAATGAAATACTCACCTATTGGGGGGCTAAAAACGAATGTTGGAGGTGCATAGATGAACAAAGAGCAGGTAATTTTCTCGGCCAACGAGGCAGGCGTACGCTTGATTCGCCTTCTGTACTGCGACAATGGCTGTGTCATTCGCGGCAAATCAGTACCCATAGACAGCCTGGCCAATCGCCTTGAATCCGGCATTGGCCTCACTGTCGCCATGCAGGCCATGAACATGCTGGATAACTTGCAACCTGTCGAAGGCATGGGACCAGTGGGCGAGATTCGTCTGGTCCCTGATCCGCAGAGCTTTGTTGTTCTGCCCTATGCGCCCCATAGTGCGGCGATGATGTGCGACATGATAGCCCTGGACCAACAGCCATGGAGTGCCTGCCCACGATCCTTCTTAAAGCGCATGATCGGCCGCGCTGCCGCACAAGGGCTTCACTTTCAAGCCACGATCGAGAATGAGTTCAGTTTGCTGAGACCTGGCGGCGACGGGGGCTTCAAGCCCATAGACGTAGGTCTTTGTTTCAGTTCCGTATCCATGACCGCTGCAGCAGAAGTAATGAATGACATCATCGCCGCCTTGGAAGCGCAGTCGATCGATATAGACGCCTACTATCCGGAGCTGGGTCACGGGCAGCACGAGCTCCCCATCCGCCATACGCCGGCCTTGCGCGCGGCCGATAACCAGGTCTGGTTCCGCGAAACTGTGCGCAACATTGCCTACCAGCACGGCATCGTCGCTTCTCTTGCGCCCAAGCCAATGCCCGACCAGGCCGGAAACAGCGGCCATATTCATTGGAGCATCTGGGATGCGGCCGGGCAAACCAACTTGCTCTACGATGCAGCCGATCCTTACCGCCTTAGTCCAATGGGGTACCACTTTATTGCCGGTGTATTATCCCATCTACCGGGGTTGTTGGCGCTGACCGCGCCAAGCTATAACTCCTATCGCCGCCTCCAGCCGCACTTCTGGAGCAGTGCCTACACTTCTTGGGGGCCGGACAATCGTGAAGCATCGGTGCGCATCGTCTCCGGCTTATGGGGTCATGCGCCCGAGAGCGTGAATTTGGAACTCAAAGCCAGCGACCCGAGCAACAACCCCTACCTCGCTCTTGGAGGATTGATCGCCGCGGGGCTAGATGGCGTCGCGCGCGAGCTTGAACCACCCGAGGTCACACTAATCGATCCCGCCAACTACGACGACGATGAACGTGCGGCTCGGGGCATTACGCGTTACCCCACCTCCCAAGCGGAGGCTATGGACGCCTTGGAAACAGACTCCCTGCTCATGGAGGCCTTGGGCTCAGATCTGAGTCGCTCTTACCTGGCTGTGAAGCGATCCGAGTATGAGACCTTTGCGGCCAAAGATCTCGACTTCGAAATACAGCACCACCGGGAGAAATTTTAGCCCATGGATCTAAACAAAATCCCTATCGTAGATCATCACGCGCACCCGTTGTCGCGAGCGGCCGCCACGACCGGGGCTGAAACTTTCCGGCAATGGTTCACCGAATCCACAGATCCGGAGATACATCACCGGCATGTGCCCAATGTGCTCTTCTTCCGCACCGCCATCCGCTGGCTGGCGGAAGCGCTTGACTGCGCCCCCACACTGGAGGACGTTCTAGAAGCGCGGGCGGGCATTCCCTATGAAAGCTGGACAAGGACCTTGTTTGAGCAGGCCAACATTCAACTACTCTTGTGTGATTATGGCTATAGTGGCCAACAGGTCTTTAGCCACAAAGAAATGAAGGCGCTGCTGCCCTGCGAGGTACGGCCGATACTGCGTCTAGAGACCTTGGCCGAGGACCTGATACGCCGCCACAATACCTTTGAGGACATGGTCGAAGACTTCGTTCAACACATTCGTAAGGCGCGCAGTGACGGCTACGCGGCCTTGAAGAGCATCATTGCCTACCGTTCCGGTTTGGCCATCGCTCCGCCAGCTAAAAAGCCCGCCAGGAGAGCCTTTGACGCGACAAAAGCAGAAGCTGCCCAAAACAGGCGATTTCGTCTGACTGACAAACCATTATGTGATTACCTGGTTTGGCTGGCGGTGCAGGAATCTGAACATCAGCAGCTTCCGCTTCAATTTCACACCGGCTTTGGCGACCAGGACGCCGACCTGCTAAGGGCCAATCCACTGCATTTGCGCTCTGTTATTGAGAACTCGCGCGCGCCAATTGTACTGCTTCATGCTGGCTGGCCTTATTACCGTGAGGCGGCGCACCTGGCGGCCTTATACCCACACGTCTGGCTCGATCTTTCCCTGGCGATTCCCTTCGCCACTGTCGGTATTCCAGCCATGATCCGTGATGTATTAGGTATGGCTCCGTTTAGTAAAGTGATGTTTGCCACGGATGCCTTTACCATGCCCGAGATCTACTGGCTTGCTGCACGATGGGGTCGTTGGGGATTGGGTCGAGTACTTGAGGAGATGGTCGACGATACCTTCCTGGACGCAGATGAAGCCTACGAAGCCGCCCGCCAATTACTAAGCGAAAACGCTCTAGAGCTTTATGGGGTAGAATAACAAATGTGCTGTGTTCCACTTCAGTTGAAAGGTGAGGAGAGAGTAACTTGAAATGAATAAATCACAAATTATTGCCCTTTATGACCAAGATCAAAGAAAAGATGTCGCGTATCCCAACATGCGACGAGAAGTCACGCCAAATGTGGTGCGACATATCGACACATCCGGCACTGGGGAAGGGATAATTACTTACAGCCAGCTAAATGAAGCCAATGTCGAAGACACTGTTCGTGAGCAAGTGAGCTATTTTGCAAGCATTGGGCAGGATTTTGAATGGAAAGTCTATGATTATGATCGGCCGTCTGATATAAAGGAAAGATTGGGGTCCTATGGGTTTATGGTCGAAGAAGCTGAAGCGTTAGTGGTACTTGACTTAGAAGATGCCCCAGAGACATTGTGGCAGCCCGTTCGCCACAATGTGCAGCGGATCCTAGACCCAGAAAAATTAGCGGATGTCCAAACCATAGAACAACAAGTTTGGGACGAAGACGTTTCTTGGGTGGCCCATTTCCTGGGAAGCGCTCTCAGCAATTATCCTGAACAGATGAGCGTGTATGTGGTTTACATCAATGAAAAAGCGGCAAGTGCAGCATGGACATATTTCTCAGAAAACAGCCAGTTTGCCAGCTTGTGGGGAGGAGCAACTATCAGCGGCTATCGCAAGCAGGGGCTCTATACCGCTCTCCTGGCAATACGGGCACAGGAAGCCAAAGCGCGTCAGGTGAGGTATCTTACTGTCGATGCCAGTACCATGAGTCGCCCCATTTTGGAGAAGTTTGGATTTGAAATGATAGCCTATACTTTTCCTTGTAAATGGAAACTCAAGTCCCAATAACAAAGGTTGCAGCCCATCTATAACCCTCGCTTCTGTTCTAAAACAAGCAAATCTTGTCGTGTCCGTTCCAAAATTGATGAAATGGTGTAAGCTGGTATCTAATGCAGCGTTAAAAATGTTCCACCGAAAGTTGCCAACTTTTTCCTCTACTGTCAGGTGAATATCAGTTTTTGCAGAAAGTTGGCAACTTTTTCTTAACAATGTACTAACAAACCAACTGAACGTGAATTGTGGAGGTAAAAGATGTACGAGACGAATATGTACGAAGGCATGCTGGCTGAAACGATCACCTTGCCCGGCGCCAACGATGATATTATCAACGCCTATTATGCCCGCCCCATGGGTCAAGGCCCCTTTCCCGGCATCGTTGTGATTCACCACATGCCCGGCTGGGATGAATGGTACCGCGAAGCGACGCGCAAGTTTGCCCACCATGGCTACGCCGCCCTTTCGCCCAACTTATATTACCGTGCCGGTCATGGTGCGCCCGACGATGTGGCGGCCAAAGTGCGAGCGGCGGGCGGTGTGCCTGATGACCAGGCGGTAGGCGACCTTGTTGGCGCAATGCGCTATCTACGCTCGCTTCCCAACAACAACGGCCGAGTTGGCGTTTTCGGCACCTGTTCTGGCGGACGGCAAGCTTACCTCGTCGCCTGCCACTCGCATGGCTTTGATGCGGTCGTCGACTGCTGGGGCGGCGGTGTCGTCATGGCTGAGAAAGATCTCTCGCCTACCTATCCCGTCGCCCCCATCGATTACACCAAGGACTTATCTTGCCCCCTGCTTGGTCTCTTTGGTGAGGACGACAGCAGCCCCACGCCCGCACAGGTAGCCCAGCACGAGCAGGAATTGAGCAAACATGGCAAGGCCTACAAATTCCACATGTACCCCGGTGCGGGACATGGATTCTTCTACTACGATCGGCCAGCATACCGCCAGCAGCAGGCTGTAGACGGTTGGCAAAAGATTTTCACCTTCCTAGAAAAACACCTCGCTGCCACGGCGTAGCTTGTTAGCTGACAGCTGACAGCTGACCCCTATCTTCAGGAGAAACAAATGTGTACTATGATTGTCGAGCAAGTGGAAATAGATGGAAGCGGCAAGGGTAAAAGCGGTTGGTTCACCTTGCGCGAAGCCAATGTGTCCTACGATCATCCCTTCAATGCGCCGCTGGAACATGCGCTGAATATCGATTTTGTCAATGAGGCCCAGGGTCCGGGAGCACGCGTTGCCGTAGAACTCAGCGCCGAGGCAGCACGATCTCTGGTCGAGACTATCCTCGTCGTATTAGATCAGGCTGAAGCGGGCGGACACCTGGAGTGATAGAAGCCAGGTGCCCCTATTGATTTTCCGACACGCGCACCATGGCCCTGAGGAACCAGCGCGGTGCGCGTGAATTAAAGTTGCCCTCTTCATCCATCAGCGGTTTACAATCTTCCGGCCTGTTTGCATTACAGGCGATCATCATGTCTCCATGACATACCAGCGCGTGGCTGGCCGCTGCAAAACAGACGGGACAGATATAGAAACGAGGCCCGAACGGAGCAGGTTTTTCGTCCTTCCTATCCAGTAAATATTGAGCGTAATCCGCCACTTCGTTCTGTAAATCATGTGGTAGTTCAGACACGATGGATTCCAGGCGATCATTGGGCATCATAGAAATCTCCGGCGAGAAAGATCAGCTGTCAGCTGAGCGCTGACAGCTGATCTTTCTCGAATATTCTTGGTGAGCTCTAATTCATGTCAATATCTTGCATATCTTACAACTATTCAACTTTCCATCCCAAAATCCCGGAGCTCTAGTTCTAAGACATTATTAGCAAACACATCATAATCCTTTATTGACCGATAGATCAAGTAGAAAAAAGAAAATGCGCCAGACACTAATATGTTAGCGTCTGGCGCATTGAACAAGTTTGCTTCCTAAGATGGTCTTCTTAATTATTCAGCATCATTATTCAGCATCGCCGCCAAAGATAATCGTATCCGGCTTAAAGGCCGCCCAAGAGAACCAGAAGTGATCCCCATGAACGACAGGGCTCAGTTCTTCACCAGCCAGAGACCCATCTACGGCCTGGCCCAGGATGTTCCAACTGCTGCCCGTCTCCTCATCCACGATTTTTTCCCCATCCTGTCGGAACGTCAGCTTCTGGCCGTTCACATTGGGGTCAAACACACCCGTGGCGCCGACATCTTCTGCGTTAGCGATATCCCGCGCTCCCAAGGCGCTGCTCGTGCCATCCTTATGGAAGACAACCAGGTCTTGCCCGCCCTGGCTATCATTGATGACGCCTACTTCAGAAAGAATGGTCAACGGATAGGCCACGTCTACCCCCGCACCGGCCAGTGAAACTGTAACTACCCGCTCCACCGCCTCCAATCGGCCGTCCGTCGGTCCGCGGAACAAGAACGGATTGGAGCCAATACTGTCATAGCCCTCATACGGATTACTGCCGTAAGCGCGATTAAATCCCGTGTCGCGAGAGAGTATCAGTCCCTCCGGATGCGCCGCTTTGAAGTCAGCAAAACTGACCAGGGAGGAGGGCAGGAAAGTCAATTGTTCCCCAGCCAAATCGCCGACGATTCCTTCCCCTGTAAACTGCTGCCACAGCGACTCCGTGGTGCGATCGTACATAATCAGGTCGGAGTTACGCAGCAAGCCCGACACGCCAAACTCAAACACCTGGCCATCGAAGCGGCGATCGAACACCAGTGCCGAATTACACAGCGGGCAGAATGTGACCACAACAGGAACATCGCCCACGGTATCGTTGACAATTTCGTGCCAGGTGACCACTTGCAGCGGATACGCCCGTGCATCTCCCTCTATTTCCAAGGCGATAACCGGTTCATTATCGGCCAACCACTCTCCTGCGGCCGCCTGATCGACGAATTGTGGGTCGTCAATAGAAGGAATGCCATCCCGCGGCGGTCCCCCGGAAAGGATTTCCTGGTAATCAATCGTATGTAATTCCCAGTTGGTATTCCAGGCGCTGGTCAAAGAGCGCAGCCGGTCCGGGCGATCGTCCCCGGTCAAAATAGTTGGACCACGCCTGCCAGACTCTGCCGCCGCCGCGGCAGGCGCATCTGCGGCAGACGCTTCTGCCACCGAGGATTCCGCTACCGGGGCTTCTGCGGCCGAGGATTCTACCGCTGGTGCTTGCGCCGCGACATCTTCAGCAGGCTGTTCCGCTTCAGATGGCGCGGAATCAATTTCAGGCATGTTCAAATCTAGCTGGTTAACCACCAGCGAGCCAATTCCTAAGAGCAGAACGGCCGCTCCTAGCAATAACCACAGCGAAGGATTACTCCAATATCGAGTCATAATTCTATCTCCTTAACAAGATTGGCTCACGCAAAGACAGCAAACAATTAACCTTGCGCCTTTGCCTCTTAGCGTCTTTGCGCGAGATCTTAATCTTCTAACTAAAAAGTCCAATAAGCTGATCTTCCAACCCAGAGAACCAAATGGCCAAATCGGGCGGAATTAAGGCATTGAAATCGGCTAACGTTCCATTGAGCATCAATATAGCCATACCCATGAACAACAGTCCGCTGACCGTTTGTGTACTGTGTAATTGCAGCGTGGTGCGATGGTCGCCCCTTGCGCTAAACACCCATAGCACGCCTCCGGCAATCACTAAGGCCAGCAACCCCAGCTCGTGCGTTAGCGTAAATTCCTGCCCGGCGAAGATGGCCAGGTTTTGGAAGGCGTACTGGCTGCCGGCGACCAATACGCGCCAGATGGCCACGGCCCACACCAGGGCGACCACGATCTGGTGCGTATTCCACTCCCACCCTTTGCCCTTCATCGCCCGCCAGAAGAGGCTCTTGCGGCTTGCACGGCCGAAAAAGGTAGAGACGATGATCAACGGTAGTCCCAGGCCAATCGCGTAGATGAAAAGCAGAATAATGCCCCGCGAGACAGACCCGGTAGAGGCGGCCAGGGTCAGTACAACACCCAGGATAGGTCCCACACAACTCGACCACCCCACAGAAAAGGTTAAGCCAAAGACATAAGATCCGCCTGCTCCACTGTTCGCCGTGCCACCCGACTTCTGCGCCAGGCCCGTGAAGCCCTTACCCAGTAAGCTCATGACGCCAAAGCCCATGATCAGAGCGCCACCGATGAGCAGTAGAAGCTGCTGGTTTTGTAGCAAGACGCGACCCAAAACGGAAGCGCTGGCGCCGAGTAAGCTGAACATGGTAGCCACCCCCAGCATAAAGGCCACCGTGTTTAAAGCGATCCGCGAACGGCCGCTTTGTGTAGCGAAGGCGAAGTAGGCCGGTAAGATTGGAAGTGTACAAGGGGATACAAAACTAAATACCCCGCCGGCGAAAGCCAGCAGAGCCAGGACGAAGAAAGACTCAGTAGCCAGACCTGAGGCCTGGCCGGATGGCGTAGCCTGGCTGCTGCTTCCGAAAACAAGGACAACGGCAACCAGGGCCACAATGCCGGCCACGATAAGACGATTTGATGGTAATTTTTGAAAAGGGGTTCGTATAGATTCTAACATCACTGCATCTCCAAAAAAATAGATGATTTCACACGCTTTGATGGGTTAAGCCGCGGCTTTCTAACCACGTGTTCAGTTGTTCCTAATGTAATCGAGAAGTGGCCGGGATGTGGAAACTGTTTGGTGACGGATCAGTAACCAGGAGTTGTTCGCGTTGCCAACCCATCATGCCCGCTGCCTACACGATTTATTGCGCAATCTCCATAATGTGTAGCACGAAAGGTCCATAGCAATAGCTCCCGGTATATACTATTATAGTAAATGTCGCTAGAAAATATCCTCTTTGAAGAAGCCTATCAAAGAGTTCGGCAAGAACTGGCTTATGAATTACTTCAGACAGTTCTTAGCTACTCGCCTATTTTCTTCGAACAATTGGTTGTAGACCTAATTGTCAAAATGGGATACGGAGGTACCAGAAAGGACGGTGCTTTCTCCCTCTTTAGTCTCGGATGGGTTTTTGCATATTACGGGTTGAAGCTTAGTACGCCTGCAAGAAGAATAGACAGAAGGTTGACCAGTATGGCTGGTTTCTAAAAAAATCATTCTCTACCGGACACCTAAGGATGTACAGGTTGCTCATAAAGGTGAAAGGCAACAATAAAATCTAAAT
>JAACFF010000256.1 GCA_009937635.1 Chloroflexota bacterium | reverse complement strand
TCTGTAGAGCCCGCTCACGTAAGGCCAGGAAAAGCTCTATCGTTAGTTCCGCATCTTCCCTGGCCCGGTGAGCCTGCCCTCCCTCAGGCATGGGCAAATAGAGAAAATCGGCCAATGCGGCCAGGCCAAAACGACCCGCTTCGGGAATGAGTATCGATGCCAGGGTCAACGTATCGATACGATGATTGCCAATTGCCAATCTCTCTTCCCGCAGGAACGACATATCGAAATCGACATTGTGGCCAACAACGATATGGTTGCTTAGAATCGGCCGTAAACGTGAACGAACCTGAACCATCCCGGGCGCGTCCTGCACCATCGCTTGTGTAATACCCGTCAGTCGCGTGATCTCAGCGGGAATATCGCACTGCGGGTAAACCAAGCTGCTGAACTCGTCGACTATCTCATTCCCTTGGAACGTGATAGCCGCTACCTCTATGATGGAGTCCCTGGACGCATTTAGTCCGGTCGTTTCAATATCAACGGCGACGTAACTGTTCAACATCGATTAATCAGCCCTTTCAAACAGCAGGTAATCCTAAATTATCTGTTGTCACCATCTCCCCTGATTTGGCCTCTTTCCAGGCGCGAAAACAGCTTGGTCAAGTTAGTTTCTGCCACGTCTTGTAAGGATAGGTCCAGTTCCGTGCATATCTGCGCCAGATACCACAAAACATCCCCTAATTCCTGTTTGAGAGCCTCCCTATCCGCGTTCGTAATCTTTCCACCGCGGTCGCGGAATATCTTCTTCACTTTACCCGCGACTTCGCCCGCTTCGTTGACCATGCCCATTGTAGGGTAAACAATGGAGTGGTCCATAGGAATCTCATTCCAGGTCTTGCGTGATTCCTGCTGGTAAACATCGAAATTTTCTATCTTCATAAGTCAGCATCTTCCGAAATAAAAAGCAACACAACAAGACAAATTATAGCACATTTATTCTAATTTCAGACACAATAGCCCGGCAGACTTTTTAAGAACTGCCAGGCTTGTCGTCGATTCAACAGTATTGGGTGCTCAAAAACTTAGAATTGCTGATAGGTGAAACTTAAATGAGTTGGAGTAGTAGGCACTCTCAGATGCCGTCCGGTCGCATTTAAGAATGCTCTCACCTCTATTTTCAACTGATATGAAACGCATCCTTTACGAATCAGAAGCGCATCGTTGCTTCGCCCAGGCCCTCGCCAACTCCCTTGGCGAACGCTTCGACGAGGGTAGTCCCCCCTTGAGCGAGCAAGGTCCCTAACTCTCGCGCGGCCTGGCCCAGATTCCGCCTCTCTCTCTGCGTAAAGACGCCTTCAAATTCCTGTTCTTCCAACCACTCTTCAAAAGTGGTTTCGTCGCGCACCAGGCGCTTGATCTCATCGGCCAGCCACCACAAGAACGATCGCTGCATGACCTGCCGGCCACCTTGCCCGCCGCTGGCGATGATGCCAGATTTCTCCAAATCCCTTATTTCAGGGGTGTAATCCTGGATATCTTCGATCAGATTGGACCATTCGAAATAGTGATCCTCTACCAACAAAGACATTTGCGCCAAAGCAATAGCCATGATTACTTTACGTTCGGCATTGGACCAGCCGCGCCACGAGTCGGCGAAATGCCCCTCGCTTTGCACGCGCAACTCTTCAGCCGCCCGCCGGTATCTCTCAACCCCTTGTGTTCCCTCCAGATCAACCTCCCACAAAATATCGGCTGCCAACTGCAATAAATAAGGATGGCGCCCCGAAGCCAAGGAGATAAAGCGGCGATCCTGCCCATCAAAGCGATCCTGTGCCTGAGCAAGCAGCTTGGCTACATCCCGCTTCGGCAATGGACCGAGGCGCAATTCGGTGAAGATGTTGAAATAGGGGGAGCTGTGTGGGTTTATCTCTTGCGTCTTTACGTTTAGCTGGTTCAGCGAACGGCGCGTGGCAATGATCAACGCCAGGCTAGAAAATCGAGAGGTAAGCGAGCGCAGGCTGCCATAAAATTCGGCGCTATTGAGAATAGGATGATTGAGCAAAGCGTCAAACTCGTCCAGCAAGACCACAATACGCCAATTGGCTTGATCGAGCGCGGCAAACAACCGTTTGAGCGTAAAAGCGCCAAAATCGTTTTCATGAGCCAGTTGGTATAGGGTCTGTAATTCGCCCGAATCAAAGTATACGGTCACCGGCTCCAGGACAAAGGCCCAAAAAGCGGCCTGGTTGAACTTGCGGCTCAACATGTGAGAGTCAACTTCGCGAAACCAGCAGCGGTCCAGCTTGTTGCCTACAATACGGTCTCGTTTTACCTTGTCCAGCACATAGCGCAGCAATGAAGTCTTGCCCGTATGTGACTGGCCGACAACGGCCGTTGCCTGTCCTTTTTCCAGACGATTCAATAGCCGGCGCAGCTCTCGCTGCCTGTTCAGAAAATCATTTGGCGTCACGGGACCGCCGTGCACAAACGGGGATCTATTCATCTGCCTAACCCTATTTCGCCGGCTGCGAGCGCGAGAACCAGGTCAAACGCCGGCTTAGCGATTGCCGGCGCAGTTGTTTTCGCGCCCTGGCTGTGCCTGCTTTATCGTTCAATTGATCATAGGCATTCAGCGCAACCTTGTATTCGTTCTCATCCATCGCCTTTTTTGCCCAGCCGCGTAGGATCGCTTCTTTCTTTTGCCGGGCAGCCGCTTGCTGCGGATCGACACGCAGGATGCGGCTCACCGTTTGCCACTGCTCGTCCTCCTCTTTTTGCGTCTCAACCAGGGCTAACAAAGCAGCGACCAACCCCTGTCGCGCCGCCAATGGATCTGAACTGTAGGCAGACTCCGTAACGGCCACTGCCTCCGCATGATTGCCTTTGTCCAGGTGAATGCGACCCAGCAGCAGGCGTGCCTGTACATGGTGGGGGTTGATCGCCAGGGCGCGGCGCAAGAGCATCTCTGCCGCATTCAAATCCCCCTGATTATATTTTTGCCCCGCTTTGGCATATAGATTCTCAGCTTGAGGTTCCAGGCTGTCCAATTCTGCTTTAACCCGGCGCAGCGGTCTATTTTCTGCTACCCAACGCTGCAACAATGGGATGGTAAAGCGATAACCATTATCAACGCGTCGCAATAAGTCCCACCTGATCAAGGTCTGCGGCGCTACGTCCAGCTCTCCACGGACCATGCAGACGCCATTTTGAGTGAGCGTCTCTTCAAGTTGCCCCCTGGTCACATTCAGCCTTCCCGTACCCGCCATCGCGGCCATCAACACCTTTTCTGTTGGCGGCAGCCCGTTCCAGATCCATTGAAAGGCATTGGCTCCCTGCTCCAGGGTTGCCTCCACGGCAAGATCCACATCTTCAGTCCCCACTGTGGGCGCTTCTAGCGGGCTTTCGTCATAAGCCGCTTCCCACACCTCGCTGCATAGCAGTTGGGTTAGGTAAGGATGTCCCTGTGTCCAATAACAAATACGATTGATTCCACCCTCCGACCAATAAAGTGTTTGATTGTGTTCTGACTGGCGAATGATGGCCAGGCTCTCTGGCAGATCCATGAGCGATACGTGGCGCGCGCGCACTTGCTTGAAAGCGTTTAACATGCGCGCTGACAGATCTTCAGGACGGCGACCCATAGCCAGCACAAAATGTACCTGGTAGGTGCGCGCCATCCATTTGCGCAGGTATGGCAGGAAGGTTGCCCCTACCTGTCCTTTGTAGGGGCGGTCCAGAACATCAAATTCGTCGAACAACAAGATCAGTTTCTTCTTGGTCTGCTTGACGGCATTAGGTAAGAAATCATTGTGGAAGAAAACCCCGTCTCCATCAAATTGGCTCTTATGTAATGGGGGGAGATCCACGTAGCGGGCGATCTGGCCTGCCAGACGGTAGAGAATTAGGGGCAACGGTAAGTCAGCCTTATCGTGCAGATCAAAATAGACGGGAAGATATTCGCCCGATTCGGCCAGTTGTTGCTCCAACTGGAACAAAATCGAGGTCTTGCCAATACGCCGTTGCCCATAAAGCGCAATGGCGTTGGCATTTGGGTTGCTCAAAAGGCGCAATACGTCGCGCAAAATTCCCGAACGGCCGACAAAGTGCCTCTGGCCTCGAACGGGATTTCCAGCGATATAGGGGTTTGAGTGTACAAGCATGAGTGCCCCTTGCAATAATCATCCAACTTGACATATTCAGTTGACATACTACAACGTGAGAACTATATTGTAACAGAGGAAGCGGTTTTGTCCAGTACTGCACAGAGGGGTCAGGGTCAGGTGATAGCTATCAGGGCCAGGTCAAAGTGTAATTTGGTTAACAGTGCAGGTGTGCGTCCATAACCCTGAGAGTTGTCATCGTATGGTACAATGTATTTTTCGCCCTGGGATTACTACACTAGGCCACGACTCTGATTTTGTTTATTGTACCTATTTTTATCAACTACCTCATAGTCTATGAATCGTAGCTTGATCCCGGCAAGCTTGAATTACAACTGGAGTTTGCCACTGCCGTCTGACCCGCTATCATATCTTGAGACCATGCTGGATAAACTATATATCGCACCGCAAACCCTGCGCCTTGTAGGGGCTTGGGCAATAGAAAAGTGTATTGTCGCGCGATTGTTCAGGAAGGTTTCAATTGTGCGGCCGGTCAGGTGAAAGAAGGAAAAGATGAGACACTACCTAAAAGAATACTCCACATGGATGGCTCTGTCGCTTCTGCTTATCGTGAGCGTTATTGGCTGCGCCGGGCAAACAGAAGTTACGCCTAATCCTACCTCCACCCCCATCCCTGAGAATGCGGTGATAGTGTCGCCTACAACGAGCCCAACGCCAGAACACATCCATGACGATTTCTTGCGTGGAGACGTCTTTACAGATAATTTAACCGGTTGGCAGAACGAGCTGGTATTTGAGAACTACTTCATCGGTTATCATGCACCGGAATGGTATCACGTCGAAATCCGCGCCGAAAACGATAAAGGCGTCGTTGCCTCGCCCTGGCAGAGTTTCGGCGACGTCACGGTTGAAACAGAGGTATTTGTAGAAAACCCACTTACCAGCCCCCGGGGCGACTTCCGCTACGGCTTGATACTGCGCCGGTCAGGGGAACAATATTATGCTTTTGCCGTCTCACCTCAAACGGGAAGTTGGATCGTACTCAAAAGCACATCAACCAGTTTGGAAACGCTCGATGAAGGTGAGGGTGAAGAAATCAAAGGTTTGCAAGAAGCGGACATTCTAAGAGTAGATGCCGATGGCTCGACCTTTACCTTCCACGTCAATGACCGGGTTGTCAGCCAAATCGATGATGCCGATTATGCCACCGGACAAATAGGCTTCTATGTTCAAACGCTCGACTCGCCTCAAGTGCATATACACTATGACTCGCTAACTGTTGACGAGCTGCAGGCGTCGCCAACATTGACCGCAACTCCCGAACCAACCCCTGTTGCAACGGCAACAGCAGCTCCAATCCCAACTGTGTCCGCTGTCGCAACTGTCACTGAAGCCCCTGTGGCAACTGTGACCCCAACCCCAAAACCGCTCGAGAGTCCAGCCAGCCTTGGTTTCTTCCGTCTTCAATCAAGTGGTGATGGCCAACAGGAGTTTGTCTTAAGTCTAGATGGACTGCCGCCAGCACCAGCGGGCGGCGACTACGACCTGTGGGCATTCGATTCGGAACGGGGTGTCTATGATTTCCTCCATGGGATGGAAGGTGATGCCGGCACTGTGCTATTCAAAGGTGCGGCACTTGAGAACATGTTGGCTGAGGGCAACATGGTGGTCATAAGCCTGGAGCCTGTTGTCGGCAATGATGAAAGCGTCCCGGATCAACCGATTTATGTGGCGGCATTTGCAGCTGACATGATCAAGGCTATTGACGACTTTGTGGGCGCCGAGTCCGGAACGCTGACAAACGCCTTGAGTCAGATCGACATAGCCGTTATTCATGCGGGCAATGTGCAAAATGCAGTGAATGAAGACGATCTAGCTGAGGCGCAACGGCACGCGGAGCATGTTATTAACATTCTCTCCGGTAAAGAAAGTGCTAATTTCGGCGACCATAACCGTGATGGACAAGCGCAGAACCCCGGCGATGACGTGGGCGTGCCTGTCTACCTATCGCGCACAAAGAATTTAGCCCAAAACCTACGCGACGATGGCAAGTTGAATGGTAATTTGGATGCTTATGCCGGCCAAATAATTCAAGCAAGTGATAACAGTATCGCCGTTGTTGATGAGGCTATCGCTAAGACCTTCAAAATGTTTTCAATTGATTCTTTAGGTGAGGCCCAGCCGATAGTTGACGATATTCACACGCTTCTAAATAATTTACAGACAGGCAGGGATGCAGATGGCAACGGCGTGATCGATCCACTGGCCGGCGAGGGCACGTTACCGGCTGCGCGGTCGGCCGTCATATCGTTGAGCGAAGTGAGTGTCGTGGCCAAGAGTGAGTGAGAGCGGGCGACGCTGCCAGCCCCACGAAATTTTGCAAAGATCATGACCCGTTTAAGGATTGAGAGATTGAGAAGAAAGAGGACAGTCAAGAGTCATGCCAGTTCGTGAAGCTCTCATAATCGCTTGCAGCCAATACAGCGATCCGTCACTAGATAAATTAGTTGCTCCAGCTCAAGATGCTGACGCGCTTTCTATGGTTTTGGAGAACCCCGATGTCGGCGGCTATGAAGCTGAGACGCTTTTCAATAAACAGTCATACCAGATAAGTCAGGCAATCGAAAAATTCTTTAGCGGTCGCAAGCGCGATGATTTATTGTTGCTATATTTTTCTGGGCATGGCGTTAAAGACGAAGAAGGTAGACTCTACTTCGCTGCTCCCGATACGGACCGCAAACGGTTGCGAACCACTGCAATTCCAGCCGCCTTGATTAATGATGTTATGCTGCGCAGTCGTTCACGTAAACAAGTGCTGATTCTGGACTGCTGCTATAGTGGCGCATTCGCCAAAGGGCTGACGGTCAAATCAGATAAAGTCATTGGCAGCTCTCTAGGGACAAGAGAATATCTTGGGGGACAAGGACGTGTCGTTCTAACCGCTTCGGATGCACTGCAGTATGCCTTTGAGGGCGATAAAGTTGAAGGGGAGGGCGTGCGTTCAGTTTTTACCCGTAGTTTGGTTTACGGCCTGGAGACCGGCAAAGCTGACTTGAATGGGAATGGTCGCATCACTTTCGACGAATTGTACGAATATGTGTATGACGACGTCGTTGAGAAAACACCTCAGCAGCGACCGGAAAAGTGGGCACTTGGTGTCAAGGGCAATATTGTCATTGCGCGCAATCCGGTATGGAATATGCCGGCTGGTCTGCTGCCAGAATGGATCATGGAGGCCCTGGAAAGCCCCAATTTTGCGAGACGAATAGCCGGTCTCGTCGAATTACGCGATCTGCTTTTGGGCGAAGATACGTTGTTGGCTGCCCGGGCGCAGCAAGAATTGGAACGCCTTAGCAATAATGATCCTGACGAAAGCGTTCGAGGGGCTGCTGCTGGCGCGTTGGGACTTACATTTGATGCCACTGCCCTCGCAGAACCCAGCCTGGATCCCAAACCAGAACCGGCGTATTGGGAACGCTCGCTGGCGCTCATGCGACGGTATCCATTCAGGTTTGCAGCCATACTTCTATTCGCAATTCTTGCCTTGTGGCTAATTTATGCGCAATTTGCAGATAGATCCGATCAAAGCCCTGTAACGCAAGCGGATTCAAATGAAGCAGCGACAGCCTCTTCAGCCGAAGAGGCAAATTTGCCTCCAGAAATTGCCGTTCTACATGATACCTGGACTCGACCTGCAGATGGCATGACGATGGTATACGTGCCAGGCGGTACTCATTTGATGGGCAGCCCAGACAGCGAGCTAGACGTGAAGAGTGACGAACGGCCGCAGCACGTTGTCCGTCTGAACGACTTCTGGATTGACAATACTGAAGTTACCAATGCCATGTATGAGAAGTGTGTAACAGATGGCTCATGTGCCGCATCATTATATGCGAACGATGTGAACCTGAGCCAGGGTGATCAGCCAGTCGTAGGTATATCCTGGGATGAAGCGGCACAGTACTGCGCCTGGGCAGGAGCGCAACTTCCCGATGAGGCTCAATGGGAATATGCAGCACGCGGTCCAGAGAGCTTCACATATCCATGGGGAAATAATCTACCCGACGAGACATTATTAAATTATCTTTCAAATACAGGAAAGGTCGCCCCCGCCGGCAGTTACCCGGATGGTAAAAGTTGGGTGGATGCCCTGGACATGGCCGGCAATGTATGGGAATGGACGGATAGCTGGTACCAAGCCTATCTCGGTAATGAGGAGCCAAATGATGACTATGGCGAGATATACCGGGTGGCGCGCGGTGGCGCATGGCTCAGTAATGAGAACGATGTACGTTCATCCTTCCGCATCCGATTCGCGCCATCGAACCGTTATGGCATCGTGGGGTTCAGGTGCGTGATCCCTTCTGTTTGAGCCGCGGGAGAAACCGGTGATGTGATATATGGACGAGAATGTCAGATTTAGCCTAATGATTACTGCGCCGGATATTGACGATGAAGGCCTTGACGATATAACAAGCTATTTGATGCATGACCTGCACGATTTAGGTGTGGATGATGTCACTCGCATCGATTCCGGAGAACCTGCCCCTGCCGGTGCGAAAGGAGATCCATTTACACTTGGGGCATTGGCTTTGATTGCCGCCCCGGCTATTCTTCCAGCCCTTATCGCTTTTGTGCAGGCGTGGACGCTTCGCGATGATGATCGACAGG
>JAACFF010000255.1 GCA_009937635.1 Chloroflexota bacterium | reverse complement strand
CGCCGACTTTACGTTGACCGGTCTCAGCGGAGAGCCCGTTAGCTTGCATGATTTTCGTGGTCAGGCGGTCATGATTTATTTTGGGTACACATTTTGCCCGGATGTATGCCCGGCGACCATGGTAGAACTTGCGCAGGCGAGTGAGATGTTGGGCAAAGATGCTGAGAAGGTACAGGTGATCTTGATCTCGTTGGATCCGGATCGTGATACGCCGCAAAAGTTGAACGAATACGTCACTCATTTTGACCCTTCGTTCATTGGTATTACGGGCAGTGAGGATGAGATTGCGGCCGTAGCCACCATGTACGGCATATTTTATGAGAAGCATGAAGGAACCGTCGCTACCGGCTATTTAATCGATCATACGGCGAGCGTGGTGACAATTGATCCTGACGGTTATCTGCGACTGGTTTACCCATTTAACACGCCGGCCGAAGATATTGCAGAGGATCTTCAGCATCTCGTGAATTAGGAAGAGAGTTGTAGAGGAAGGAGGTGGATATTAAGAGCGTAGATTCATCTTGCCGTCCGCTTGTTCAAGTTGTTGTGGGATGTTTTTTAATGTTGATCGGGAACAGGAGGTAATTTATGAAGAAACAAGATAAATATAAGACACCGCAGGGTACTGTTGCCTTAATGGTCATTTTCATATTGCTCATTATTATCATGTGGGGTAGCGCGTACTTGACGTTGCTCGCCAGGGGGGCAACCTGATAATGCACGTAGATCGTACAGAAAAGATCTCTATATAATCAGCTCGATCATTCTTGTCGTCATTTTCGCGTTAGCAATTGCTGCCAGTAGTCTCGCCTATGGTATACAGGTCCCCGCGCCCTATGCCCAGGTAAACCCCAATACGGTGGCCACTCCCGGTGCGTCTCCATTTGGAGCGCCGGTAGATGAACGTGTGCGTGAACTCGCGCCAGGCAAGTATGAAGCCTACATTTTGGCCCAAACCTGGGTCTTTCAGCCCAATGAAGTCCGTATTCCAGCCGGATCGGAAATTACCTTTTATTTGACCAGCAAAGATGTGCAGCACGGCTTCAATCTGGAAGGCACAAATATCAACATGCAGATCTTGCCCGGGCAGGTTTCGACCTTGACGGCGACCTTTAACGAACCGGGAGAACGCTTTTTCATTTGCCACGAGTATTGTGGTGTGGGACACCAGACCATGTACGGCCGTTTGGTTGTGGAGTAAATTCAGGAGGATGATGAATGTACGCACGCGAAAATAAACTGACCGCATGGAATCTCGTGGTGGCCATGACTGCCCTATTTATCGGCGGCTTATTTGGCCCACTGCAGAAATTACAAAATATCGGCTAAATCGTCTATCCCACGTTGAACAGCGTGGGCATCAAGAGTTACTATCAAGGATTAACGGCTCATGGAGTGCTCAACGCCTTGGTATGGACTACCTTTTTTATCGTTGGTTTCTTGACCTTTGCATCTTCACGAAGCCTGGAGCGTGAACTGCGTTATCCGCGCATGAACTGGGTAGGCTTCTTCTTAATGGTTATTGGGTTGGTCCTGGCAGCGATCCCCATCCTCGGCAACCTGGCCACGGTGCTTTATACATTTTACCCGCCACTGGAAGCGAGCCTGTTCTTTTACCTGGGCTTGACCTTGGTCGTGGTGGGTTCTTGGATAGCAGGCTTTGGTTTGAACTTCACATTAGTGTCCTGGCGCAAAGATCATCCGGGAGGGCGCACGCCGTTTATCGCTTTGGCCGCTAACATTACCATCGTCATGTGGACGATTGCTACCTTGGGTGTTGCCGTAGAGATCCTTTTTCAGATCATTCCATGGGTTTTGGGTTTGGTTGAAGGCATCGATCCCCAATTGGCGCGCACCTTCTTCTGGTTCTTTGGCCATCCATTGGTTTACTTCTGGCTCTTACCGGCTTACATATCCTGGTACGCCATGTTGCCCAAGCAGGCTGGTGGCAAGATGTTCAGCGAGTCTCTGGCGCGGCTCGTCTTCTGGCTATTCCTGGTTCTTTCTATCCCCGTTGGATTGCATCACCAATTCACCGATCCGGGCGTCCCAGCCGGGTACAAATTTATTCATGCCATCCTGACCTGGTCCCTGTTTATCCCTAGTATGATGACCGCGTTTACGGTGGTGGCATCGTTGGAGATCGGAGGCCGCGCTCGCGGCGGAACGGGTCTCTTATCCTGGATTCGAAAACTACCCTGGAGTGATCCTTCTTACGCGGCACAGAACCTGGCCATGATTCTCTTTGTTTTTGGTGGAATCGGCGGTCTGATCAATGCCTCGTATGATTTGAACCTGGCCATTCACAACACCAGTTGGGTGCCGGGACATTTCCATACGACGCTGGGTTCGGCCGTAACCTTGTCCTTTTTCGGTATCTCTTACTGGCTGGTTCCCAAGTTGACCGGAAAGCCGCTTTGGGGCCGTAAGGCAGCCCTATGGCAGGCTTGGACCTGGTTCATCGGCATGCTGCTCATGAGCAACGGCCTGCATATTCTGGGTCTTAACTTTGGCATGCCTCGCCGTACGATGATCGGGGCGGCGGCCTATGTGGGTGCCGATTGGCAACCTTTGCTGATTGAGTCCGCCATCGGCGGCATTATTCTGGGCATCAGCGGTTTGTTGTTCTACGCCGTTATGCTGGGAACGGTTTTCTCCAAGAAGAAATTGACCGCGCCTATCGAAATGCCTGTGGCCGAAGCAGTAGATCCGAGCCCTGTACCCGCCTGGCTAGACAATTGGAAGCCATGGCTGGCCCTCAGCATCGTCTTAATACTAGTTGCTTATGGTCCAGTGCTGTATTATTTGTTTACCAACCTCACCAGGCTTCAAGGTCTGGTAAGCGAAGATTGTAGGGGAGCCCTTCGAATTGGCAACAGACGAACGGGATCACCCGATTTACTTACTTTAGTGTGGAGGTGCGTTCTATGAACAAAAAAATGTTGCTTACGATGTTAGTCTTGACCTTACTGTTGCTGCTGGCTGCCTGTGGCGGCGGTGGCGGAGATGCTGCCGAGAGCGGTGGTGATAACGCAGTGGGCGATGCCGCTAATGGCGAAAAACTGTACAATCAGGTCACCATTGGATCAGCCAGTGCCCCTGGATGCGTCACCTGCCACTCGATGGAGCCAGATGTCGTGCTTGTTGGTCCTTCTCATGCAGGCCTGGGCAACCGTGCCGGATCTTACAAGGAAGGAATGTCAGCCGAAGAATATCTACGTGAGTCCATCGTTGATCCAGATGCACATTTGGTAGAAGGGTTTACACCTGGCGTCATGTATCAGAATTATGCTACGGAGTTAAAGGCTAGCGAAGTCAACGATCTGATCGCCTTCATGACAACGGTTAAATAATTGTTTTAGTCGGCGCATTCTCACCTGGAGTTTGCGCCGCTTCGAAAACGTGAGACGCAAATGTTGCCTTGAGCGCCCTTTGTGTTTCACGTTTTTCTTTTTAGCAGCAAAATGAGCAGTGATGTCCAAACGCCGTAGTAGACCGCCGGACACAGCGCCTGGAGCAGACCCGGAAAAGGATTGCTTAGATCCCGAAGAGATTGATTTTGCCAGAGCGAACGAGGAGCTTGTTGAGGGGACCCAGCCCGCGAAACAAGAACAAAACGTCAATTGGGGTGATTTGGACGGTGAGTCCGAGGAGCAGATAGCGGTCATCAATTCCTGGGCGCCTGCAAGAGCTGGTTGGCTGCGCTTTTTGGAAAGAATCGCCTTGCTTATTGAACGACCTGCGAATAGACTGATTGGAACCGCCCAATTAAATCCCTTTTACCATACTGGAACCATAGCCGTATTGTTATTGGCTATCGTCGGATTGACTGGTTTTTACCTGTTTGTCTTCTTTAAATATGGGTTTGATGCTTCGTACAATGATGTACTCACACGCATTGAGGAGCCATTCATAGCGCGTACCATACGGGCTATCCATCGCTATGCATCTGGAGCGCTAATGATCACCACCTTGCTACACGCCTATCGAACTTTGTTCATGGAGCGTTTCCGCGGTCCACGCTGGTTAGCCTGGATAACGGGCATTGTAATGACGATCTTGTTGTGGTTTGGTGGCGTGACCGGCTACTGGCTAATTTGGGATCAGCGCGCGCAGTTGATCAACGATAGCTTCGTCAACTTCTTGCAGACGGTCACTCCCTTTGCAGCCTCCTACATGGTCATGTTAACCGAGGCGGAAATCAGCGGCGTTAGTTGGCCTTTGTTCCTTTCCGTTTTCGCCATTCATCTGCTGATGTTTGTTGTCCCGGCCTTTTTCTTATGGCTGCATATCAAACGTCTCAAGCGGCCAAAGTGGCTTCCACCCCCGTATTGGGTAGTTGGAGTGGGCGTGGTTGTTGTGATGGTAGGATTGCTCTTTCCAGCAGGGATGCTTCCGCAAGGGGATTTGCAAAGAATACCAGGACCCATCACCATCGATCCTTTGTTTCTCTTTTTTCTTCCTGCCAGTGGTAATAGGGTCCTCAGTTGGTCGTTATGGGGTGGGTTGCTGCTCTTGACGGCCGTGTTTGCTGTTTTGCCATGGCTACGTCTGCGCCGCAGATCGGCGTCGATTGATGGCGTAGCGCTTCCGGCAACGTTGCCAAAGGTAAATATCATCAAGGATCGCTGCAATGGCTGTACGGTCTGCGCCATGGATTGCCCCTATGGCGCAATCCAGATGGTTGAGCGCACCGACGGCAAGCTGCATAAGTACATTGCCGTCGAAGATCCTAGCTTGTGTGTTTCTTGTGGTATCTGTGTTGGATCTTGTGACGTGGTGGCTGTGACGATGGGCCGCATCCCTCCCGTGATGTTATGGGAGGATGTCTCTTCACGCTTGACCTTGGCCAAAATGCGCAACCCGGCTAGCCAATTGAAGGTGATCTTTACCTGTGAACGTCACGCCGCCCATGGGGCTAAATCGTATCTGGAACACTCAGCGGACATGCCTGAGGGCACCGCTGTTGAAGTCATCCCATTATCCTGTGTAGGCACTGCCCCGCCCGACTTGCTCAGCCGCACGCTAGATGAGGACGTTGCTGAGGTGCAAGTCGTAGGCTGTCCGCCCGATGACTGCACCAATCGTGAAGGGAATCTTTGGTTAGAGCAACGTCTGGTTCGTGAACGTGTGCCGCGCCTTAGACGGCCGTATGCCAACGCCCCCATCTCCGCTTATTGGCTTCCCCCGGATGATTTCTCCCAGGCTGTAGAAGCAGCGACCGTTTTGCCAGCCACAAGCGGCGATGAACCGGCTATTGACTAACTCGAACAACGGCGCATGTTTAAGGATTTGAGTTGGCGCAACTATATTGTGGCCTTTGTTCTGCTGGCAGCCGTGATGGTGCTGCAAGTATTGCTCACTGATCTGCCACTTACACGCTTTCCCAATCCACCGGCCATGACCCAGGCAATTGTCGCCGACCTGGCCCGGCCCATAGGCCGTTCGTCGTATATAAGCACCGTTTTGGGTCCGGAGCTCATGCTTAGCCTGGAAGTGAATGGGCAGCCTGTTTATAGCAAAATCGTCGACACGGCCGATCTACTGGCCGCGAAATCAACCCCGTTCTACCTAGAGCATCAATTGATGCCAGGCGATCACCAGTTGCGTTTGGCCTTGGCGGACAACGAGTCGGATATCACGTTTGTCTTGTTTGACGAGAAAGTTCCCCTGCAAGCCGGCCAGATCTTTCGATACGGAAACTGATCCCAAAAACTCATAAATTGGAGGACATGATCAAAGTCATGTTCGTTTGTGACAAATGTCACTTGTCGAATGGGCGACTATGCTGATAGAGTAAGGTTGCGGTTTTTAGATTTTGTTGTCCCTCTTAAATTGGAGGTGACATTGAAAATTAAGCAGTATTTCCGTATTCGGGGAGCAGCTCGAGATGAAGTGCGGCATTCCATTTTCTGTTTCTGACGTTGTCGTTCTTTGGACATCTTCTGATGTTAGCCCTCCGTGTGCGTGCAGCATTTCTGCATTTTGTAGATTGCCTCTGCCTGTTCAGGTAGAGGCTTTTTGTTTATTTACTGCCACCTGGCCTGCGTGTTTATAGCCTTGCAGGTTTCCCGGCAGATGAGGAGGTGACCCTTGACCACAGGAATACAAGTGAGCCCGGAAAGAGCTCCGATCAGCTTTTTTGAAGAAGTTATCGCGGCTACACCAGGCGATACCCGGCTGCAGATGTGCATCCAATGTGGTACGTGTGCCGGTTCCTGCCCCTCGGGCGAGGATATGGAGCATAGTCCACGGAGGCTCTTCGCCATGGTACGTGCCGGTTTGCGTGACGAGGTGCTTTCCAGCAGTTCGCCCTGGTATTGTGTCTCCTGTTATTACTGTACAGTTCGTTGCCCGCAGGAGGTCAGCATTACCGGCATCATGTACACGTTAAAGAGCCTGGCCATCAAAGAAGGTAAATACAAAGAACCCGCCGGCGCAGATCTCTCGCAGAGCTTCGTAAGCAATGTGGAGAACTATGGGCGCAGCTTTGAACTTGGCTTGGCTACCAGAAATTTCTTACAACATAGTCCTGTAGAGCTCGTGCGCATGGCGTCAATGGGCTGGGGCATGTTATCCAGGGAACGACTGGATCTCACGCCGCACCGTATCGAAAATCTGGATCAGCTGCAAGCAATCCTCGTGAGAGCCAAGGAAATTGAGGAGGTGACGGCATGAGTAAGTACCTGTTTTACCCGGGCTGTTCACTACAGCGCAATGCCCGCGCCTATCTTGACTCGACCAATGCCATCCGTGACGACATAAATATTGTTCTGGAGGAAGTGCAAGATTGGAATTGCTGCGGCGCGACGGAATATAAATCCGTTTACCGCGTACCCTCTCATGCGCTCGTTGGCCGAAATCTGGCGCTCGCCGCGCAACAGGTAGACGGCACAAATACCCTTGTGGCCAGTTGCAGCGCCTGTTATTTGAATCTGGTAAAGACTGAATCCCATATGCGGCATGATGCTCTGCTTGGCAGCCAAGTCAACAAGGCTCTGGCCGCGGGGGATCTAAGGTATGAGCCGGGCACGCTGGAGATTCGTCATTTGCTGGATATCATCTTCAACGATGTGGGCGTTGACGCCGTTCGCGAGAAGGTCGTGCGTCCTTTAACAGGCTTACGCATTGCTCCTTATTATGGATGCATGATTGTGCGACCTGATCCCGATAACCGCTATGGCAGTCCCGAGTATCCTACGGCCATGGATGATCTGATGAAGGCTTTGGGCGCCGATGTTGTCTATTTCCCGCAGAAGACGCATTGCTGTAGTGGACACATGACGCAGGTCAGCCCACCTGTTGCTTATGATTTGATTCATAGGCTGGTCAGTGCTGCGGATCAGTATAAAGCTGATCTAATGGCTACACTATGCCCCATGTGCCAGTTGAATTTAGATGTTTACCAGGGTGATATGAACCGGCATTTCAAGACTGATTTCCAAATGCCCGTGCTTTATTTCACACAGTTGATGGGCTTGGCTTTTGGCTACGATCCGGAAGAGCTAGGTATTGGTAAGGAATTCGTTTCTGCCGCCGACGCCCTGGCGAAGATCGGAGTAGAGGTGCCGGTTGAGGAAGATCAACCCAAACGGCCGTCCCGCCGGCGAAAGAAGAAAGAAGGCCTGCCCATGCCACAGATGCCCGAGGAGAAAAACTCATGAGCGTTGAGCAGAAACAACCCCCGGCTGATAAAGAACGTATTGGCGTCTATGTATGCCACTGTGGCACAAACATTTCCGGCGTCGTCGACGTTGAAGACGTGACAGTTTGGGCCAAAGATACATTGGCCGGCGATGGAGTCGTGGTCGCGCGTGACTATAAGTTCATGTGCTCCAGTCTGGGGCAGGAACTTATCGAAAACGACATAGAGGAACTGGGCTTAACGCGTGTTGTTGTGGGAGCTTGTTCCCCCCATTTGCACGAACGGACTTTCCGCAATGCCTGCAACCGCGCCGGGCTCAATCCCTACCTGTCCGAGCTCGTATCCATACGCGAACAAGTTTCGTGGGTGCATACGGATAAGGGCATGGCGACGGATAAGGCCAAGGCCATGATCGCCGGCGGCGTAGAAAGGGTTATCGAGCATGAGCCCTTGGAACCGCTGCGCGTACCAATTCATCCGTCCACTCTTGTCGTGGGTGGTGGCATCGCAGGTATCCAGGCTGCATTGGAAATTGCCGATGCTGGCCAACAGGTTTACCTGGTTGAGCGTGAGCCATCTATTGGCGGGCACATGGCCCAGTTCGACAAGACATTTCCTACGCTGGATTGTGCCGCCTGTATTCTCACGCCTAAAATGGTTGAAGTTGGAGAGCACCCGAACATCGAGCTGATGACCTGGTCGGAAGTAGAGCGTGTCGATGGTTACGTGGGCAATTTCACCGTTACCATTCGCAAGAAACCGCGTTATGTGGACGTAGACCTCTGTACCGGTTGCGGCATATGTTGGGAAAAGTGCCCCAAGAAAGTGATTGATACCGAGTTTGAAGTTGGCTTAGGCTACCGCAAATCAGTTTACGTACCTTTCCCGCAGGCGGTGCCTAAGTATCCCGTTATTGACACAGAAACCTGTATATACTTCCATAATGGCAAGTGCCGTGCTTGTGAAAAGCTCTGCCCACCCGATGCAATCAGGTTCGATCAAGAAGAAGAATTTGAGATCGTCGAGGTTGGCAACATTATCCTCGCCACCGGCTTTGACGTGTTCGATGCGCGACGCATCGCGCAATACGGTTACGGCCGTCTGGCCAACG
>JAACFF010000254.1 GCA_009937635.1 Chloroflexota bacterium | reverse complement strand
AACCAAAATCGCGATCAAAGCAGGGGTCACCATTTGCTGCTGCGCCGAGACGGTGCTTAATTCTACACAACGGGCATAATCTGGTTTGGATGTTCCAGCCAGAATTCCAGGATCCTCTCTAAACTGACGGCGGACTTCTTCAACCATACCACCAGCAGCGCGACCCACGGCGCGCATCGTCATTGCCGAAAAGTAAAAGGCAGTCGCCGCGCCGGCAAAGAGCCCAATGAGCACGCCGGGATTCAACAGCGTGATATTGTAATAGGCGACGAAGTCGGCCATCGTCATTTCTGCGACGGCCACCATCTCACCTGCAATTTCGACAAATTCAACACCTTGTAGCTCCCCAAGGACCAGGCGAACTTCTTCCAGATACGCAGCCAGTAATGCCAGGGAGGTCAGCGCCGCGGAGCCGATGGCGAAGCCCTTTCCAATCGCGGCCGTCGTATTCCCAACTGCATCCAATTGGTCAGTACGCTCACGCACTGCTGACCCCAGTTCCGACATTTCAGCATTGCCACCCGCGTTATCTGCGATAGGGCCATATGCATCGGTAGCCAATGTGAAACCAAGGGTCGAAAGCATGCCCACGGCGGCAATACCCACGCCAAAAAGGCCCATTAATATGTTGCCGGTACCACCAAGGGCATAAAAGCTAACAGCAATGCCGATGACCACGGCAATCACCGGGAAGCCACCCGACTCCATGCCAACCGCCATACCCTCAATTATCGACGTCGCGGAACTGGTCTCCGATTGCTCGGCGATGCTGCGCGTTGGCTTAAAGGCATGCGATGTATAATACTCAGTCGACTTGCCAATGATAATTCCCACAACAAGACCGGTTACAACAGCGATCCATACGGCAAACCAATTCGGAAGACCGAGATAAAAAAGAAGGGGAAGTGAGAGAATGGCGATACCCAAAGAACTGCCGTACAGGCCTCGGCTAAGGGCGCCGATAAGCTGTCCCTGGCTAGCTTGTTCGTCGGCGCGCACCATGTAAACGGCCAAGATGGAGAGAACGATGCCCAATGCGGCCAACACAATGGGCGCCGAAATATAGCGCAGCTGCATTTCCATTTGCGAACTGCCGCCAACAAAGGCCGCGCCAGCCGCGGCCACAGCCGCCACACCCAATGCTGATGTAGCCAAAATCGATCCAGCGTAAGATTCGTATAGGTCAGCGCCCATGCCGGCCACATCCCCCACATTGTCGCCCACGTTGTCCGCAATCACAGCCGGGTTGCGAGGATCATCTTCCGGGATACCAGCTTCGACTTTTCCTACCAGGTCGGCGCCCACGTCAGCTGCCTTGGTGAAAATACCCCCGCCCACACGGGCGAACAGCGCTTGCGTTGATGCGCCCATGCCAAAACTTAGCATCGTTGCCGTAATTACGGGCAACGGATTGGCGGCAGTGCTTACAAAGCTATTGGGAAGCACAGCTGGAAACCCATAAAATAGAATGAGAAACCAAGCGGTAATATCTAGCAGAGCGAAGCCGACGACAACCAGGCCCATTACAGCGCCGGCACGCAAAGCGATCTGCAACCCCCCGTTTAAGCTGCTGCTCGCGGCATGAGCAGCACGCGCGGAGGCATTGGTCGCCGCCTTCATGCCAAAAAAGCCGCAGAGTGCAGAAAAGAAACCACCTGTCAAAAATGCTACCGGCACGATTGGATTCTGCAAGCGCAGGAAGGACATGACCAAAAACACGATAAACAGCACCGCAAAAACGATTGCCACCACTTTATATTGTCGCGTCAGATATGCCATCGCACCGTCACGCACGGCTTGCGCAATTTCAATCATGCGCGGTGTGCCTTCATCCTCTTTCATTACCTGGCGATAAAAATTGATGGCAAATCCAAGCGCTACGATTGCCGCAACAGGACCAAGCCACCACAGTATAGGTATCGATGGTCGAATCGTTTCACCACTCTGTGCCAATAAAATCGCATTGTCCATAGTTTAGCCAAACCTCCTTCTGGGAACTAAAATTTCTTGCATCAAGTCCACTCTGCAAAATAAAAGGCGGGTAAAACCCGCCATACTATCCTGTCAAATTGCGCCCCAGGGAGCAACAAGCACCTGATTTTAACGAATGCCACAATCGCTGTCAAACAACCATTGTCAAACGAGTGGGCAATGTGGGCGAATTGTTTGGCACTTGAGAGGATTTGCTGCAAAATTAAGCAGCAGCCTCCCGCTGCAACCTTACTAAATGCTGAAGCGCTATCAACAGGCATTCTTCCCACTGAATCGCTTACACTTCGCCTCAGCCCAAATAACTAGGAGGTATCCGCTGTTATGAGCACACTGAACCTGACCACCTTTGAAACCGCGGCCTTGTGGGCCGTAGTGGGGGTGGCAATTCTGGGCCTGTTATATGCCCTGTTCCTGCGCAACCAAATTCTTCAAGAGGATAAGGGAACTACAGAGATGCAAGACGTATGGGGAGACATACGCGACGGTGCAGATGCGTACCTGAACCGTCAACTGCGTTCTATCCTTCCTTTCATCGCCATCTTGACCATTGTTTTGTTCCTCAGCGTGTATATCGTCCCTCCCAGCTTAGAGGCTCTGGAGCGGTTTGAAGGTTACGACGACAACACAGTGCGCTTGATCATTGGTATTTCGCGCGCGCTGGCATTTGTTCTGGGTGCTGCTTTTTCACTAACGGTTGGCCAGTTAGGTATGCGCATGGCCGTGCAGGGAAACGTTCGCGTAGCGGCTGCAGCCCGCACCAGTTTCAGCGATGCGTTGCGCATCGCTTACCGATCTGGCACCATCACCGGCATGCTAACTGATGGCCTAGGTCTGTTGGGTGGCACGCTCATTTTTATCATGTTAGGGATTGCCGCTCCGGATGCTTTGCTTGGTTTTGGTTTCGGCGCCACACTGATAGCTCTTTTCATGCGTGTGGGCGGCGGCATTTTTACCAAAGCGGCTGACGTGGGCGCCGACCTAGTCGGCAAAGTGGAAGAAGATCTGCCGGAAGACGACCCTCGTAATGCCGCGGTCATCGCCGATCTCGTGGGTGACAATGTCGGCGACTGTGCCGGTATGGCAGCCGATATTTTCGAATCCTATGAAGTCACCATCGTATCTGCGCTGATATTGGGCATCGCGCTTATGGCCATCACTGGCGACGTACAATGGATCATATTTCCCTTGCTTGTGCGCGGAATTGGCGTCCTGGCTTCAATATTTGGCACTTACCTGGTCCGCGGGCAATCTGATGAACGGGGTGATGCTATGTCAGCCATTTTCCGTGGCTTTTTAACCTCGGCCGCCATTTCTGTTATTCTTTTCGCCCTTGTGGCAATTTTCTACATGGGCGATGTTCCAGGAGGTTGGTGGCGACCATTCCTTTCCACGGCCGTCGGCGTGGGCCTAGCCATTTTAATTGACCGCCTGACAGACTATTTCACGGGCACGCACGGCCGTCCGGTGACAGAGATCAGAGAAAGCACCGATAGCGGTCCGGCAACCACGATCCTCGCCGGCTTGTCTGAAGGATATGAGTCTGGCGTCTGGAACGCAGTTGTCATTGCCGGAACCATCGTTGCGGCCATCCTCATCTACTTCAACATGCCTGTGCAGCAATTCGTGGAATCAGGCAATGCCCTATCCGCCTCGGCGGTGCAGGTCACATTTGTTCTCTATGGCGTAGCTATGACCGGCATCGGCATGCTCACGCTGACAGGTAACAACGTGGCCATGGACTCATTTGGTCCGATTGCCGACAATGCCAACGGCATCGGCGAGATGGTCGGCCTGGAAGATGACGCGCGCCAGATCATGGCCGATTTAGACTCAGTAGGCAATACGACAAAAGCTATCACCAAGGGGATCGCCATCGGCTCGGCAGTGATCGCCGCCGTGTCCCTTTTTGGCGCCTTTATCACTGATGTGTCTCGATTTGATCCCGAAGCGCTGGCTTCGGGCATTCGTGTTTCCCAACCCATAGTTTTTGTTGGGGTGCTATTGGGTGCATCCTTGCCCTGGTTGTTCTCCTCACTAGCCATCAAGTCAGTCGGCCGAGCGGCCAAGCAGATGGTCGATGAGGTACGTCGCCAGTTCCGCATTCCGGGCATCTTGGAAGGTACCGTTAAGCCTGACTACGCCCGAGCTGTGACGATTTCAACCATCGCTGCCCAACGCGACCTGATCAATCTAGCCATTTTGGCCGTAGTCACGCCTGTAGCCATCGGACTTTTGCTGCAAGTGGAAGCATTGGGCGGTTTCAACGCCGGCATCATCGTTTCCGGCCTTCTACTGGCGGTCTTTATGTCCACGTCCGGAGGAGCTTGGGATAATGCCAAGAAGACTATCGAAGATGAACCGCGAAATCTAGAAGCCAATACTGGCAAAGGTTCGGAAAGGCACAAAGCCAGTGTCGTTGGCGATACCGTTGGCGATCCTTTGAAAGATACGGCCGGACCCGCGCTGAATCCAATGATCAAAGTTGTAAATCTGGTAAGCTTGATTATGGCGCCGATTATTGTACGTTACAGCAGTCTCAATATCGTCTCCGCCGTGATCATCGTTCTACTGTTTGCCTTGCTCTGGTGGGCCATTAGCCGCTCAAAGCGCACGGTGCCGCCATTAATGGATCCTGCTGAATCGGCTGCTCAAGCATAATGGGTCCAGATTCGAATATCATTCACGGCCAGGGCGGCACAACTGGTCGCCTTGCTCTAGGTCTGCCATAATTGCCAAGGTAGATATAAAACTTTTGTGTAGGAGAAATAGTTGTTATGACCATACACTTGTACCTGTCCCTCATACCTGAGGCGCTGATAGCTTCCATGCTACCGCCTGAAGAATTCGCCGTTTATTACACGGTTGGCTACAGCAAGAAGATGCGTGGGCAGGCGATGTTTATCGAACTAGACCCTGACTTCAGGCATGAGTTTTTTCCCATTGAGGAAGGTATTGCCCGTTGTGTTCCCCACGCAGACGGATCACCCAAGAAATCAGTTTACATTGCCACTTACCGGGTGTTGGAACACATCCCCTTAGGCGGCGTGGAATTGCTATACCTGGTTACACGCTTTGGAGAAGCTTTACCCTTGAAGCGTAGCGAGCAGTTCCCAACCAAGGAAGAAGGCCTATACATGTATCAAGAGATTGCGCCGAAGTTCCCGCTTGTGGTGAGCTCGCTGCCGCCACTGGGCATGTATAGACTTCTGACACAAGATCCCGCAAGCTTAATCCATCTACCGGCTGTCTGTTTTGTCGAATTGCGGCTGGGCGAGCTTGCCGATGACCCAGAATTCGGCAAAGTCAAAGACCTGCCGTACGATGGGGTTCATCGCTTGCGGGAGTGCCTAATCGAACTCGGCAGCAAGCAGGTGCATACCAAAATCGTCGACCGCGTGCATACGGTCGAGTATCCCTACCGCATGATCGACAGCGGTATCTATATTGGCAATACAACTGAATTGGCGTTCTTCCCCTTGCCGCCAAGGGAACAATTGCGCAATGAATACTATCGCTGGTGGCGTTCGGCCAACAGCTAGGGAGTAGAAGAAGGGCAGGCTTAGGCCTGCCCTTTTTCGATCAATCAGCCAGCGTCGAGAGATCCCCCTCGTCTTCACCCATCACACGCGCCTTCAAGATACGGCGCATTATTTTTCCCGAACGGGTCTTGGGCAGGCTTTCCACAAAGTCCACCGTAGAAGGCTTAGCGATGGGCCCCATTTCATGCCCCACATGATCGCGCAGCTCGATGGACAACTGTTCACTGGGCTCGTATCCTTGGCGCAAGATACAGTAGGCCTTGATCACATTTCCACGCAGTTCGTCCGGTACGCCGATACAAGCCGCTTCTGCCACCGCTTTATGGCTTACCAGCGCGCTCTCTACTTCGGCCGTACCTAGCCGATAACCTGAGACCTTGATCACGTCGTCAATACGGCCGATGATCCAAATATAACCATCCTCATCCTTCTTGGCGCTGTCCCCAGGCAGATACCAACCTTGTTCCTCAAATCGGCTCCAATACTGCTGTACATAGCGATCCGGATCGCCAAAAATCGTGCGTAACATAGCCGGCCAAGGGGTTTTAATAACCAGGTATCCTTCTTCATTAACGGGAACCGGATCACCTTCCTCGTCAACAACATCCACGACAACGCCGGGGAATCCACGCGTTCCCGATCCAGGTTTGAGCGGCATAGATGGCAGAGAGGTGATCATGAAGTTGCCTGTCTCCGTTTGCCACCAGGTATCCATAATGGGGCAACGTTCGCGCCCGATGACCCTGTGATACCATTTCCAGGCCTCCGGATTGATTGGCTCACCTACAGAACCGAGTAAGCGCAGGCTGGAAAGATCATGCCGTTTTGGCCAGCTCCGGCCAAAACGCATCAAGCCACGAATCGCCGTCGGTGCGGTATAGAGGATCGTGACCCCATACTTGGCGATCATCGACCACCAGCGATCAGGATAAGGATGCGTAGGCGCTCCCTCGTACATGAAACTGGTTGCTCCCAGGATTAGTGGAGCATAAACAATATAACTGTGCCCTGTGATCCAGCCGGGATCGGCCGCACACCACCAGATATCTTCCGCTTTAATATCAAAGACCCATTTAAGCGTCGTCGAGGTGCCAACCATATATCCCCCATGCGTATGGAGAATGGCCTTAGGCTTGCCAGTCGTTCCGGAGGTATAGAGTATAAACAACGGATCCTCAGCATCCATCACCTCCGTGGGCGCGCCGGGATCGGCGATAGGCAGAGCCATCAAATCATGATACCAATGATCACGATCAGGTATCATCTCCACCTCCTGACCAGTACGTTTGACGCAGACTACACTTTGCAGGGTTCCGGCGCGGGCGACTGCTTCGTTGGCGATCTGTTTTAGGGGGACTATGTTTCCACGGAGCCAGGCCCCATCGCAGGTGACCAGTACCTTTGACTCACTATCGTTAATACGATCCAGCAAGGCCTCGGTGGAAAAACCACCGTATACTACAGAATGCATGGCTCCTATCTTCGCACAGGCCAACATGGCAATCATCAATTCCGGGATACGGCCCATGTATATTGTGACGCGATCCCCCTTGCTTACTCCTAAAGCACGAAGCACACTGGCAAACTTGCTCACCTCATAATTCAATTGTTGGTAGGTGTAAACGCGCGAATCACCGGGTTCTCCCTCAAAGATGAGCGCCGCTTTGTTACGTGTCGCCGTTCTCATATGGCGGTCAAGCGCATTGTGGACAATGTTCACCTTGGCGCCTACGAACCACTTGTAAAACGGCGCATTGTGATCATCCAGCACCATCTCCCAGGGTTGATACCATTCGTAGTTTTCAGCAGCAATCTTGCCCCAAAATCCTGGCAAATCGGCAACAGCCTCGTCGTTTACTTTGTCATAGTCTGGAATGTGAGCGTGTTCAATGATTTCTGGCGCGGGATAATATACTTCACCGGTCATTTTCTTTCCGTCGGTCATTATGACATCCTCCATGAAAATGCTAATTTAAAGATGTTTCCTTGAATAACGAAGTCTGGGGAAGGTCCAAATGACCTCGTCTATGATTCGATCTTAAGTATACTGGCAAAGCAAAATATCGTACAACTGATTTTGCCCGTGCAGATCATTTACAGTAAGATAGTGATCAAGTGGATCAATATCCAATATGTCTTTAGACAGGAGGCAATCTCATGGCAAATGTTTTGGTTCTAGCGACAACATTGCTGCAAAATGACGATGCTGGCATTATCGCAGCAATCTTTTCAAGCGCATTCAGCTGTATTTGTGGGGGTATTTTTTTCATCATCGTGGTCGCCGGACTTTGGAAGGTATTCACAAAGGCTGGTGAACCTGGTTGGGCAGCCATCATCCCCATTTACAATTACTACGTGATATTGAAGATCGTGGGACGTCCCTGGTGGTGGCTATTATTGCTGCTCATTCCCATCGTAAACTTGGTGGTTTCCATTATCGTGGCCATTGACTTAGCGAAGTCCTTTGGCAAAGATGCAGCTTATGGGGTCATCCTGCTATGGTTGCTTAATGCCATTGGTTACCTGATTTTGGGTTTTGGCGACGCCGAATATCAGGGTCCGGCAGCTGCACAAAAAACGTCGGTATAGGGCACTGTGCCCACTATAGTTATTGGTCCACAGACCTAAAACAGTTGAGCAATAAGGCAGTCTTCCCAGACGGTTTATTCGTTTGGGGAGGCTGTTTTAGCTTTTAGAAAGCTGAGGGTGTTTATGCCCGCTAAAAAAATTGTGATAATTGGCGCGGGAAGTGTTGATTTTGGTCTAAACAGCCTGGCGGCGATCATTCGCGAAGAGCGGCTGTGGGGCAGTGATTTGGCCTTGGTTGACTTGAATGAGGAGAGTTTAGGGCGCGCTACACAAGTGGCCCAACGCATGAGCGACTCCTGGGACACCGGCATGACCATCAGCGCCAACACGGATCGTACAGCCGTCTTGGATGGCGCAGACTTTGTTATTCTCTCAGTTGAAGTGCCGCCCCGTGAAGAATTATGGCAGATCGATTGGGAAATCCCGCTCAAACACGGTCTTCGCCAACCATATGGAGAAAACGGTGGACCGGGCGGCTTAATGCATACCTGCCGGCAAATTCCGCCCATTATGGACATTGTGCGCGATATGGAGCATTATTGCCCGCACGCTTGGCTAATCAATTTCAGCAATCCTTTGCCGCGAATAACGCGGGCCGTGAGTAAATATAGCCATATCAAGATTGTAGGGAAATGCCATCAAATAGAAGCCGGTT
>JAACFF010000253.1 GCA_009937635.1 Chloroflexota bacterium | reverse complement strand
CTGCAATGATCTGCTCCTGCGCAGGCGACTGGAGAGTAATATCACCATGGGGACAACGATGCCAAGCAAGATCTCGCCAAACCAGAAGTTAAAAGAGAGCGCCCCGTTGGTCAGCATATGCAATCCTTCGTTGCGGGCCGGCTCATAGGAGTAAATCATGGAAAAAGCATCCCAAAAACGCAGGTAGAGGTAGGCAACGAGGACCCAGCCAATGAAAAGGGTGATCTTGTCTAGCAAGTCTTCCCTGACGTTTGCTTTTGGCGTCAGGTATGCGGCCATCCTGGAGGCAAAGACGGTCAGGGCGGGACCTGCGGCCATGGCCGATACGATAAATAGCACCGCCAAGCCAGGGCGATACCAGATCGGGCGGGCCTGGAGAACGCCATATGTTGCTCCCAGTGATGATTGGTGCAACATGGAGAGGCCCAATCCGGTAACGGCGAGGATGGGGGCAAAGTGATGCACGTGCACGAGGCGATTGGATAGATCCGGCCAACGTTGCTTCAACCAGTCAGCCTGGCCAAAGATGGGGAGAACTTCGAGGGTCAAGACGGTGAAGTAGAGGCCAACACACATGGTTACTTCCCATAAGGGAGAGTGGGGATTCCAAAAAACGAAGCCGTGCCAGAAACGATCGGGGCGGCCAATATCCATCAAGAGCATCATCATGGCCACACTGTAGCAGATCAGGCCAATGAACACGGCCGTTCGTGCTACCGGTTGGAACTGTTTCAGGCCCAACAGGTAAACAGCGGCGGACAAAAGGAAGGCGCCAGCTCCTAGAGCGATTGCGGACAGGTCAATGGCGATCCATAATCCCCAGGGGACAAGGTCTGTCAGGTTGGTAATGGCAAGGCCATTAATCATGATGTAGACGCCGGCTGCAGCACCCGCCGCCATAAGGAGGAGCAAGAGTAACACCCAGTAGTGGAACAGGGTCAATTTAAAGCGTCGCTTTGTGCGGATCATATTAAGTGACCTCCTCAACGGCTCGTGTAACATGTAAATAGTAAATACGAGGCTTCGTACCCAGGTCGGTTCGCAGCTGGTGAGCGTGATTATCGGCAATCAGTTTGCTAACGGCTGACTCAGGATCGTTCAAGTCGCCAAAGGTTCGGGCGCCCATGGGGCAATGGGCCACGCAGGCAGGCGTGGCTTCCGGATCCACACCTGGTGTGAGTCCCTGTTCCAGGCCTCTATCAATGGATTGGAAACAGAAAGTGCACTTCTCGACGACCCCTCGCGGCCGTCTTTCTACTTCGGGCTCTCCCCAGGTAGGTACGGCCGGATTTTCTTCTGTGAAGGCACGCCAGTTGAAGGAACGGGCACCATAGGGGCAAGCTATCTCACAATAGCGACAACCGATGCAACGATCATAGTCCATCATGACGATGCCATCGTCGCGGTGATAGGTGGCCTTTACGGGGCAGACGTTGACACAGGGTGCGTGTTCGCAGTGCATACACTGTATCGGCAAACAAACATCACGGTCACCGCTTTCAATGTCCTTATCGATGCGGTTCCAGGATATGTCCGGGGGAACATCATTGTGTGCCTGGCAAGCCAGGACGCAATTTTGACAACCTGTACAGCAATCCTGGTCTATGACCATGGCCCAGCTATGAAGGCTTTTTTCTTCTGTTTCCGAACTTTCCGATTTTCGGAATAGGCGCGGAGCGGTGATTACTGTTGCGCCGGCCAAAGCCAGCTTCAGAAAATCGCGGCGCTTAATAGTCGTATTACTCATCTTTTTGCCCCTTGTCCTTGACACGACGGTTCCATTTTTCCAGCCAGGGCGCTATGATCATGCCGAAGCCCATGCCAACCAGAGAAGCGAGAACAGCAAAGCCAAAGGGGCTGACCGGGTCGGGTTCCTCTTGCACAGGAACTGCAGAGGCCATCGACACAACAGGTTCTGATGCGCCCGGATTTTCTCCGGCCGTCATGGCATCCCCCGTGGGATAGTGCATTTCTTCATTATGGCATTGAGAGCAAGTGTCAAGATCCACGGTAAAAGCGTGAACTCGCCGGCCATGGCCATCACCCATCTCTGCTTCCGATACGCGCAGGTGGCAATCGGAGCATAGCAAACCCTCGTCCGCGTGACCTGTATAGGCAAAGAAATGCGCTTCCTCATTGTGGCAGGATTGGCACAGTGCTTGCACACCATCGGCTCTAAGCCCCGTTGTGTGTGGGCTGTGACAACGAACGCAAGCCAGGTCTTCCTGGCCATGAATGCTGCCTTGCCATTCCGCGTGGGTGTCTAAATGGCAGGTGCCACACATGCGCGAAGATATATCGGTGGGCATGATTTGCTCCGGATGCTCACCTGGGGCTGGATTGTGGCAAACGGAGCAAGCGACACTCTCAGATTCCCACGTGCCGGCTACCGGATCAAAGCCGGTAGTGTGGCAGCTCAGGCATTCGGTGGGGCTGCCTTGTACAAGCCATGCTTGTTGGAATTGTGGATCTTGCACGGAGTTTGCATGAGCGCTGTCTTTCCAGTGTGTCTGGATGATCTCATGACAGCCTTCGCAGTCATTCTGGGTTGGTTGCTCGTCTAACGTTTGTGCCTGTACCGTGACAGCCGCCAGAATCCCGACGGGGAAGGCAAAACAAAGACCTACAACAAACCTCCAAAGCCATCTATTTAACATAACTCCTCCTTACCTGTTAAACATAAGCTATCCGACCGATCACCTCGGGTGGCGGTACTTTGCATGTCTTACAAGCGGGTTTTAGCTGACCATTTGTGCGAAAAATTTCCCAGCAAGGTGTGTCTGGCTGCAAATAGGCTTTGCAGTCTTTGCGCATTTTGGGAGGGCAATTGTGAATCTCCCAGCAAGGCTGCCGTTCCTGGGCCACACTGGCTGCACGTTGTGCGCTTTCGGCCGCATCCGCCTCCGCTTCCGCCTGCCATCGCCTGTCCAACCACTTCAGGAATAGGGCGATGAGCGCGGTCAACGCAATTGGAATCGCAAAGCGAATCAGTATACCGATTAAGATTGCGGCTACTTCAATGAATGACAGTTCCATAGCTGCTTTCCTTTGGAATTGGACGCGGACGAGAGCGGATGAAAGCTGATAGAACCAGGAAAGTCCATTAGATTGCTCACCGCAGGTTTACTCTCTTAATACGCCGGGAAGTATCTGTCTACCAGCTTGGCCAGGGCATATATCACTGTGACTGGCACCATAAATCTAATCAGTACCAAAAGTATGAACACGAATAATGCAATTGTAGGGTCCATTTTTTGCCTCCTAATCGTTGTCATGCTGCATTTCGTTCTTGCTTTAAGTGTAGGTGTTACTGTGTTGCCAGTAAATCGGATCACAAGCATATCTTTCTCATGGGATCGGTAGCCCATGTTGGTCAAGATTTATAGGGAAGTTAACGCGGGAGATGGGTATTCCCATCCAATATATATGGGTATGTTGCCCCAGAGAAACAAAAAACCCGTCGCAAATACGACGGGTTTTCAAGTCCGAAGAGACAACAGGGCGGTTAGGGACGGATTATACCTTTGCGAATAGCGTATTTCACCAGCTCTGTTCTGGAGTGCATATTGAGTTTACGCATGATATTTTCGCGGTGCCGGGCGACGGTTTTGGGACTGATGACCAGTTTCTCGGCGATTTCGGCGTTGGTAGAGCCTTCTGCCAGATGGGCCAATACCTCTTGTTCTCTTGGCGTCAGGCCATCCAGACTGTCTCTTTCTTTGGCTGTGTCTTGCTGTGCGAGATAATCTTTCACCAGATATTTGGCCAACGATGGGTATAGGTAAACCTCGTTGGCCGCAGCGGCGCGAATGGCGGTGATCAGCTCTTCCGGGGCAGCGCGCTTGGGCACGTACCCGCTGGCTCCTGCGTCGAGCATTTTGAAAAAGTATTCCTTATCTTCGTGAATCGTGAGGGCGACGACGGCCGTGTCGGGACTTTCTGCCTTAATGCGGCGCGCTGCTTCAATGCCGGAAATGTCAGGTAGGCCAATATCCATCAGGACAACGTCGGGTTTGTATTCAATTACGGCCAACAGGGCATCATGTGCATTCGCCGCTTCGGCCACAATCTCCATATCCGGCTCGCTTTCGAACAACATGCGCATACCCAAACGCACTACGGCGTGGTCGTCAACCAGTAGCAACCTAATTGTCATCAGGCACCTCGCTTTCTGATTCATCTCCTTGTGATTGATAGGGTATGGTAATCATCACCCGTGTCCCAGATCCCGGCTGCGACTCAATGCTAACCTGTCCACCAAGCAATGATGCCCGTTCTTGCATGCCTAGAAGGCCCCAAGAGCCGTGAATCTTGTCTGACATCACGCGGTCCATGTCAAAACCACGGCCGTTGTCGGCAATTATCACAGATACGAGATCTTCATGATAAGCCAATTCTACCGCCGCAATGGTCGCTGAGGAGTGTTTGATCGCGTTGTTAAGCGCTTCCTGGGTAACACGGAAAATGGCAAGCCTGATGGGCGCATCGAGCTCTTTTTCCTCACCGCTCACCTGCACATCTACTTGCATCGAACCACGACTTTCCACTTCATCAGCCCACCAGCGTAAGGTCGCCGGAAGGCCCAGATCGTCCAGATGAGACGGCCGTAAATCAGCGATAAGTCTTTGTAGTTCATTCAAGGCCACAGTCACCAGTTTCTCAAGTTGGTTGAGATTATTGGCCGCTCGCTCCGGGTCCTGATGCACGGAGCTGGCAATGCCGCGCAGGCCGAGGCCAGTAGCGGTTAAGGCCTGGCCGGTTTCATCGTGCAATTCACGGGCAATTCTTTGCCTTTCCGCTTCCTGGGCAGCTACTACACGTCCGAGCAGTTCGCCACGCAAAGTGTCGCGCTCTTCCGCTTCCCTGATGCGGGCGGCCTGAAGTTCAGCGATTTGTGCCCGGCGCTCAACTTCAAAGGAACGCAAGAAGCGGATGACAAAAATCGCAGCAACGACAGCGGCCGTGGCGCGCATCAATTGCACCGGGAAACCAAACAGTTCCAGGAACAGCCCCTGGTTAATTACCGTCGAAGGGGGTAAGGCGCTCTCCCGCGTGAAGGCCTGACCCAGCAGTCCATACCAGGCGAAAGCAACGGCCGCCCACAAGCTGTCCCGGCCAAAGCGCGTCATGCCGGCGCGGCGAAAAGCACGCTGTTGGTATACCAATCCAATGCTGGCCACGATGGCGGCGGGGATGCCTAAAACATAGCGTGTCCAGACATCGACCATATCCAGCAAACCGCTTTGGATGGTGTAACGTCCGCGCATAATCAGCAACCCAAACACCCAGATGGCGGCCATGGCCAATGGCAAGAGTAGACTGATGCGCCTGATTCGCTCGTTCGGAGAAAGAAGAGATGCACCAAATGCGGCCAGAGATAAAAAAGAAAAGGCTAGCAGGGCCAGGCGTAAGCCCTCCCAAAGTAATTCGGCCGTTTCCTGAGCAGGCAACAGACCCAGAATCTGAAACATCTCCTGCCATTCGTGGATACCGTGAATCAGACCAAAGGCGGCCAGGGGAAGCAAGGCATGGCGCAGGCGTCTATCCGATCCGCGGCCGCGCTCCAGCCAGACGATCATGCCCATGCTGAAGAAAGCCAGGCCATAGAGAAAAAATACGAGAGCTAAATTGGACCTGCTCATAACCTTCAAAGCTTGTACAGATAAGCGAACCAGAAGGTTCACCAGCTCTAAACAAAGAAGCCGGGCACATATTGTACCCGGCTTCACTAATAACTAACCAGAACCTAGATTAAGGCCGGGTCATACCGGTAACATCGGCACCCATTTCATTCAAGGCATCATACAACACCTGAATCAAATATTGGCCGTTGTGGGCAAACGCGCCTGGATCCTTTTGGGAGTACTGGTAATTGTACGCCGCACGGAGCAGGGCTGGTGTCCACGTTGCATACCTTTCCTCTGCATCATTGAAGAAATAGGGATAGGCATGCGAGTCGTACACGATGGGATCGACCCCATCCGTAGCTGCCGCGTAGGCTTGCATCGCTGCAAGAAGCGCTTCAGCCATGGTATCGATCTCGCCCTTCAACCCTTCTTCGACATCACCGTCGCCGTCGTAATCGACTTCAGATTCGCGGATGTTGGCGAGGGTTTCAGGACCTTCAACCCCGTCATGGCATTCGGCGCAATCCTCAACGACTACTTCAAGCGCATGAGTATCATGACATTCAACGCAGGAGTCGAATTTGCCGACGTGTTCGTTGCGTCCGACATACTCTTGCCCGTCATACTCATAGGCGCCCATGGCTTCTGAGCCAAAGAGCGAAGCCCCGGCAGCAAAGTAGTGAATGTTGATGAATCCTAGAGCGTCGGAAACCTCATCATCAGGGATATCCCCGATTCTGGCGTTAACCGTGTTCGCCGATGAACGCCCTTGGTGACAATTCATACAGAGGTTGCTTTCTAGCCCTTCTACATCATTCTCATCCAAGGCCAAACTCAGCACTGCACCACTTGGGAATTCAACTTCTTCTGACACGTAGCGGGTGTACTCATCCAGGCTATCGTGGCAGGTTGCGCAGTTGAATCCATTTGCATGCGGCTGTTCAATGGTTACGCCCTGTTCAATGAACAAAGGCAAGCCAGCCGCCGAGTGGCATTTACTGCATCGTCCAGGAACAGCGCCATCTTCATCCCAATGACGGAATGCTTCTTCGGAACCGGCGAAATGGCCATGGTCAATGCGATTGGCAGCACTCAAATCTACGGGCGTAGCAATAGCATTGTTCATATCCTCAATGGAATCATAGAGAAGCTGAATGATGTATTTGCCACCATGAGCATAACGTCCGGGATCTTTGAGTGATACCTGATAGTTGTAGGCAGCTTTGGCCAGACGCGGCGTCCAAGCATTATATGCATTGGGGAAAGCCGCCTCTTCCTCGCTTGCCGCACCATCACCATCGGTATCGATGAAGAAGTAGGGATAGCTGTGTGATTCATAGGCGATAGGCGTGCCGGTGACCTCACTGGCATAGGACTGCATAGCCCCATACAGCATCTCGCGCAATCCCTCGATTTCGGCATAGATGCCTTCTTCCATGTCACCATTGCCATTGTAATCGACGAGCGATCCTACCATGCGGATATTGACCAGATCTTCAGAGCTTGTCAATCCTTCATGACATTGGACGCACTCGTCTAACTGCACCTCGAGCGTGTGCGGATTGTGACAATCGACGCAGGTGTCGTACCCGGCCACGTGTTCGAACTTGGAATCATAGGTTTTTCCATCATATTCATAGCCACCCTTTGCCAGCGTGCCGTATTGTGTGGCAGCAGCCGCATAGTAGTGAATATTGGAAAATCCGAGATCTTCGCTGACCGTATCCAGATCCGCTTCGCCTGCAAGGCCAGCCTCTTCAATGCCTGCGTTTACACTGACAGTGGAGTGGCGTCCCTGATGGCACTGCATACAACGAGATTCATCGCCAAGACCCATGAGTTCTATTCCGGAGGGCATCACAACACTGGTCATATCTATGGTCACATCATTGTGACACGCCGCACATTCGACTGTGCTGCCAAGCGGAGCGGGTGCATTAACAACACCCGCTTCGCTGCCATCGGCGCCAATGAAGTCTTGGTATCCTGGTGTGCTGTGACATTTGGCACAAGATTCTTGTATCTCGCCATCTTCATCCCAATGGACGAAGGCTTCTGCCTCGGCATCATTGTGAGGAGAATTGGCCCATTCTTCCTCAAAGGGAATGACGGCTACGGCCATTTCAACCTCCGCCGGGACCTCAACCACTCGCGTGACTTCGACCTCGACGGTTTCCCCAGGGACCTCAACCTCGACGGTTTCCCCAGGGACCTCAACTTCAACTACGCGGGTTACTTCTACCGGTTCGCTCTGACATGCGGCAAGAACAAACAGGACAAGAAGTAATAAGCCTAATATTAAAACAATTCTTTTTCCTTTAAACATCCTAACTTCCTCCTTAAGCGAAGTAAGTTTCCTCGGCTACCTCTTGATGGCTTATTATCACGTTCTTGATTCGAATTATTGTGGTGAGTGAAGTTAAATGAAGCCGCTCCTTCGCTCTCAACAAACGGTGAACCAAACTGTGTTATGGGCAATCAAGAGCTAACGGATGGTCTGCATAGCCAGATCGCTATCAGACCAAACAATAAACTCTATCCCTACTTATAAATCACCTCCTTCAATCCAATACCAGCTTGAGAAAAACATAAGTTCTTATGGTGCTGGCGTTGCGAGTGGTACGTACACATCCGTCGTGATGCGTGGAATTGTGGTAATGGCGGTCTCTTCAAATGTAAACAGCCATATAACAAATGCAACCGTCAATACACCTATGATGGCACTGGCAATAAAAAATGCCCGGCGTCTGCGTCGCAATATCGGCAGAGCCAATCCTGGCCAGGGGTCCCCACCACTTTCCAAACGTTCCAATTCCAGGGCGTGCTCTTCTTCCATTTGATTACGGGGGAGTTTTCCTGAAAAGATACTGAAATTGCGGTGCTTGATCAGCACATTGTACATGTGCCAGATGAGGATCGACAGCACAGCCAGAATCGCTTCCCCACCATGCGCTGCCTTGGCGGCGGGGATGAACTGGCCGGGAAGAAATGAGGTCACGGCGATGGGGTTCCATAACATGAACCCGGTGATGGCCATCACGGCCGTGCCCCACACCACGGCCCAATACTCCAGCTTTTCCCCAAAATTGAACTTGGTCATTTTGGGATGTTCTTTAATCAGCCCCAGGTTGAAGCGCACGTAGTCCCACAGATCGGTCACATCCTTCAAG
>JAACFF010000252.1 GCA_009937635.1 Chloroflexota bacterium | reverse complement strand
TCGGCGATTAGTATTCTCATTATATTGGGAATTGTAGCGCAAGATTTGTGAGGGGCGAGTGGTGAGGGGTGGGGGGCAAGAGGTCAGTGGTCGTGTTCTGTGCGGCGGGGGAAACGAATGCTAACCTCTGTGCCGGGCCGGACCTTGTTAAATTTTATGCGGCCGTGCAGGTCTTCGCGAACGAGCGTTTGCGTTATTTCCAGGCCCAAATTTGGCGAAAAATCGGCAGGCAAGCCTTTCCCGTTGTCACGTACAAGGATGATAAATTCTTCAGGGGAATGGCCCAGTGAAATATCTATCTGGCCCTCTTTGTTGTCTGATAAAGCATGCTCCAGTGCATTTTGGACCAGCTCGTTGATTACCAATGTGAGGGCTGTTGCTGGACGACTGGGGAGCTGTAAGGCTTCTCCGTGCACATGGATATTTATCTTATGATCAGGAGTGAGCATGGTTTCGGCCGTTGTCTGCGAAATACGATTGAGCACGTCTTTGACGTTTACCAGGCGAAACCCTTTCTCGGATAATATTTCATGCACGGAGGCGATGCTGCGAATGCGGTGAATATTCGTCTCCAGGGCGTAGCGGGTGGCGGGAAGGTCTGTCTCATAGGCTTGCAACTGCATTAACATGGCTATCGTTTGTAGATTGTTCTTGATACGGTGGTGCATTTCACGCACGACGGCCGTGTTGGTGATCAGTTGGGCATTTTCAATGGCAAGGGCCATCTGATTGGCCAGCGTGGCTAAAAGGATGCCTTCTTCCTGCGAAAATTCCCGGTGTTGGGTGGTGTAGCAGTTCAAGACGCCGATGACGCGGTCGCGCACACTTAAGGGCACGGATAATAGGGAAACCAGACCCGCCTCCTGTGCCCACGCTCTTTCCTCAAAATCCGCTTCAGAGGCTAGATAGGGAATGTATGCAGGCCGGCCGGTGGTTGCGACACGGCCGATAATGCCTTTGTTAGCTGGAAAGCGAGGATGATCTGATAATTGATCGCTATTGCTTGTGTGTCTTTGTAGAGTGGAATTCGAATCATCCAATAGATAAACGTGACAGATGGAGGCGTCCATGATCTGAGCGGCCATTTCGCTAACAATACCCAACATCTCGTCAAGGTATAAGGGAGAAGTCACCGTCTCGCTTACTTGAGCCAGGGTACGCAATTCTTCAATTTGGCGTCTTTGTCTATCGTAGAGTTGAGCTCGGGCCAGCGTTGTCGCGGCCAAGTCGCCGATGAGTGACAATACCTCTACCTCATCCGCGGAGTATTTATGCGCGTCGGCCGTCTGCACATTCAGGGCGCCAATGGGTTTATCTTCGATCACAAGGGGCACGGCGAGGAGGGACCTGAAACCGGTTTCCTCTGCTTCTTCAACCCACTTGAAGTGCGGGTTCTCACGTGCATTGGCAGCAAAGATTGGTTTATTGTGGGCTACGGCGTGTCCGGTCATTCCTTCACCCACGCGTAGCGTCGAACGGCCTAAGGCACGTTTGGCCAAGCCTGTCGAAGCTTGTAAACGGAGTGCATCGCTATCAGGATCGAGCAGATAGATCGTACAACTATCGACATGCATGACTTCTGTCGTTTTGCGAGCGATGAGATCGAGGGTGGTATCGAGATCCCATGCTGAACTTAGCGAGTGAACAATTGCACGAAGAGCGGCAAAAGCTTGGGGTCGGGTGAAGGTGTTTGATTGTGACATACTGGGCAATCCAGCTTAACCAGATATGTTAACAAAAGGGGAACAGAAACACGGTTCAATTCGGTTGAAAATGCGTAAGAAAATTGGTGAACTGGTGAATTGCTGAACGGATAATTGGGAAACTCCTCTTGACGTGGTGCATGACCTTACCTGTGACCGAATGAAACCCGGTTTTTGATGTGCCCCAATATGAATGTTTGGAATATCTAAAAACCGGGTTTCAGAACTGATGGTTAGCAACCGTAGTAGAGTAGGAATTCGTACGGATGGGGACGCAGACTAACAGGCCCGACTTCATTCTCGTGCTTGTAGGAGATGTAGGCGTCGAGCAGGTCCGGCGTGAAGACGCCGCCTTCTGTCAGATAATCATGATCGGCCTCGAGAGCATCCAGTGCTTCATTGAGTTTGCCAACGGTCATGGTGACTTTGTTGATGTTCTCTTCTTCAAACAAGTCAATATCGGCCGCGTCACCGGGATCAATTTTATTTTTGATACCGTCCAAGCCGGCCATTAACATCGCGGCAAATGCGAGATATGGATTGGTCGCCGGATCTGGGCAGCGGAATTCAATACGCTTAGATTTTGGTGAATGAGAATACATGGGAATACGAACGGCCGCGGAACGATTGCGGGCGGAGTAAGCCACGACAACCGGCGCTTCATAGCCAGGTACCAGGCGACGATAAGAGTTCGTCGTGGGAGCGACGATGGCGAGGAGGGAGTTGATATGTTTCAGAATACCGCCTATGTAATAGAGGGCCAACTGACTGATTCCTGCGTATTCGTCTCCGGCAAATAGGGGTACGCCGTCCTTCCACAAACTCTGGTGTGTATGCATACCTGAGCCATTGTCAGCATAAATTGGTTTAGGCATGAATGTAACTGTCTTGCCATGAGCTTTGGCCACATTCTTGACGATGTACTTGTATAGCTGAACCTGATCGGCCATGCTTACCATGGTGTCGTACTTCATATCAATTTCACATTGTCCGGCCGTGCCAACCTCATGATGGTGTACTTCTATGCCAACACCAGATTCAACGAGAACCCGGGTCATTTCGGAGCGCAAATCTTGCAGGGTGTCAAATGGTGCGACAGGGAAGTAACCGCGTTTGTGAGGAACGGAGTGGCCAAAGCCAAAGATGCCTGAATTCCACGGTCCTTCAACGCTGTCAACCTGATAAACTGACGAATACTCACCGGCGGAATACATTACCTGATCGAACACAAAGAATTCAGCTTCCGGACCAAAATAAGCGGTGTCGGCGATGCCACTATCCAGCAGGTATCGATTTGCCTTTTTGGCCACATAACGACTGTCACGTGAGTAAGGTTCTCTACTGATAGGGTCATAGATATCGCAAACGAGGCTGAGGGTAGGCGCTTCGCAGATTGGATCGATAATGGCTGTGGTGGGATCGGCAAGCAGGATCATATCGCTGGATTCGATACTCTGGAAACCGCGGATGGATGAGCCGTCAAAACCCATGCCATCTTCGAAGGCGGTTTCAGGATCAAATTCTGAAGCCGGCATCGAGAAATGCTGCCACTGGCCAAATATGTCGGTGAACTTCACGTCGACAATTTGAATGCCTTTGTCCTTAATAAAGGCCATTACATCGCTTGAACTATTCATCTTTATCATTCTCCTTCGTTCATTCATTTGATTATGTAAGAAAATAAAAAGGACGCCCCCGCGTAGATCATAAATCCACGCAAGAAGGCGTCCTGGCCTTATCTGATATTCGATTGGCAAATCTTGTAACAACTTTAACGGCAGATGGATTTCTGGTCAAGAGATAAAAACATACAGAATATCAAAGCGAGCTATTGTGCACTGTGACTAAGGTTTGACAGGGTATTTTGGGGACTGTTAACATCATTTGCCTGGATCCGGCGAGCAACTGTTCAAGCCTGTACATTTCCCACAAGCGGCGATTGTTAAGTTGTGTAATTGTGTCCGTTCACAAAGGTGCTAGCAAGCGACTATACTAAAATTGCGTAATGCACCATATGAACGAACAGTCTGTGTGAGCCACAAGTTGGCAGGCTGCAATAGGTCAAGCCGGTAAGCAGATCCGCTGACCAAGGACTTTTCCAATTGATTGCGGAGGAAGGAGATGAAGGAAGAGCTGTCATCAAGGCAAATGGTAGAAGCACCCCAGCGAAAGCCTGAGAAACAGGGACTGTATGATCCCAGTTTTGAACATGACGCGTGTGGGACTGGATTTATTGCCCACGTGAAGGGTAAGCGGTCACATCAAATCGTGCGGCAGGCGCTTACGGCGTTGGAAAACATGAGCCATCGAGGCGCATCTGGTAGTGAACCCAACACGGGGGATGGAGCGGGCATCTTACTTCAGGTTCCCCATGCATTCCTGGCCAAGGTTTGTGCAGAAAAAGGGTTCCAGTTGCCTAAACCGGGACTTTATGGGGTGGGCATGGTTTTTCTTCCACCTGATCTTGAGCAGCGCCAGGTTTGTGAGCAACGATTCGAGGAAATAATTGCGGAGGAGGGGCAAAGGGTGCTTGGCTGGCGCACAGTGCCTACGGATAATCGATCATTAGGTGCCACTGCCATAGCCTCCCAACCCTTTATTCGCCAGGTTTTTATCCAGCGCAGTGATGATATCGAAGATGATATGGCGTTCGAGCGCAAACTTTTTGTGATCCGCAAGCTGGCTGAAAAAAGCATTCGTTTTGGAAATGAGAAGCAGGGGTGTGATTCTTTTTATGTGGCCAGTCTCTCCTATAAGACAATAGTCTATAAAGGCATGCTTCTGGCTGAGCAGGTTGACCCGTTTTATCCCGATCTTTCGGACGTAGATGTAACTTCCGCTATCGCACTTATCCATTCTCGATTTTCCACCAACACTTTCCCAAGCTGGGAGCGCGCCCATCCAAACCGCTACATTAACCACAATGGCGAGATTAATACCATTCGCGGCAATGTGAATTGGATGCTGGCTCGCGAGACGACGCTAGAGTCAGATCTTTTCGGAGACGATTTACAGCGGATTTTGCCAGTAATTGACCCTGATGGTAGCGACTCAGCGATGTTTGACAATGCTCTGGAGTTTCTGACTTTAGGGGGAAGGCCGCTGCCTCTGGTAATGATGATGATGATCCCCGAACCATGGTCGAAGCATGAGACGATGAGCGATGAGAAGAGCGCCTTTTATGAGTACTATAGCGCATTGATGGAACCGTGGGATGGTCCGGCTTCAATCGCCTTCAGTGACGGAGCGGTGGTGGGGGCTGTGCTGGATCGGAATGGTTTACGGCCGTCGCGTTACTACGTCACGAAAGATGATCTTGTTGTTATGGCCTCTGAAGTTGGCGTGCTGGATATAGCCGCGGAACGTATCTTACGCAAGGGACGCCTGCAGCCAGGCAAAATGTTTTTGGTTGATACTGTCCAAGGCCGAATCATCAGTGATGAAGAATTAAAGCAGCAGATGGCAAGGGAGTACCCATATAGGCAGTGGCTAAATAATAATATGGTGAAGTTGGAAGATCTACCTGTGTCGGAGAGCGGACCGACTTATGAGCACCTTACTACCATTCAACGCCAGCAAGCTTTCGGATACACATATGAAGATTTGCGCTTGATTCTGGGGCCGATGGCGCAAAATGGGGTGGAACCCTTGGGATCAATGGGGGATGATACACCCCTGGCCGTACTGTCAAACAAACCACAATCGCTATATAGTTATTTTCGGCAGTTATTCGCCCAGGTAACAAACCCCCCCATTGATGCGATACGTGAAGAGATAGTCACTGGTACAGAGATTTTGTTGGGTTCTGAGAGCAATTTGTTGGATACGACGCCAATCGATGCCAATCAGATCAAAGTGCCTGTGCCGATTCTGAGTAACGAGGACATCGCTCGCTTACGGCATATCAATCTTGCCGGTTTTCGCTCGGAAACTTACCCGATCCTTTACCCGATCAAGGAAGGTCAAAATGGACTGGAAAAGAGCTTAGAGGCGTTGTACAAACAAACGAGCACGGCTGTAGCACAGGGCGTGAACTTGATAATCCTTTCAGATCGAGGAGTTGACAATGAAAATGCACCCATACCTGCTTTGTTGGCTACTGCAGGTCTGCACCATCACTTGACACGGGAAGGAACGCGCACACGTGTTAGCTTGATCCTGGAATCGGGTGAGCCACGCGAGGTGCATCATTTTGCTGTTTTACTGGGATATGGCGTATCCGCGATCAATCCTTACCTCGCTTTTGAAACTATAGCGGACATTATCCAGCGCGGTTTGTTGGTTGACGTGCCTTATGACAAAGGCGTTCAGACGTATATTAAGGCCAGTGTCAAAGGCGTGATCAAGATTCTCTCCAAGATGGGTATATCAACCATCCATAGCTATCGTGGGGCGCAGATTTTTGAAGCGCTGGGCCTCAATAATGCGGTCATCGAAAAGTACTTCGTGGGGACGCCCTCGCGCATTGAAGGCATTGGGATGGATGTTATTGCGGAGGAGGTGCGCATGCGGCATGCAGCAGCGTTTCCTGAACGATCGGCCAACGGGCACACCCTTGACGTAGGGGGCCAGTTCCAGTTCCGTGATGGAGGTGAATACCACCTCTTTAATCCGGAGACGATCAGCCGCCTACAATTTGCCGCGCGCACCAATGATTACGAAGCGTACCTGGATTATGCTTCAGCTATCAACCATCATGACCGAGAGTTCGCTACGCTACGGGGCTTGTTAGAATTCAACTTCGAAGAAAGTGGGGCCATCCCGCTTGAGGAGGTGGAGCCTGTTGAGGAAATCATGAGACGCTTCAAAACTGGGGCAATGTCGTATGGATCCATCAGCCAGGAGGCGCACGAGACATTGGCCATAGCCATGAACCGCATTGGCGGCAAGAGCAATACGGGCGAAGGGGGCGAAGATCCCGAGCGCTTTTATGATAATGGCAATGGTGATTCACGTAACAGTAAAATCAAGCAGGTGGCATCGGGACGGTTCGGCGTCACAAGTCACTATCTGGTGAATGCCGAGGAAATCCAAATTAAGATGGCACAAGGGGCCAAGCCGGGTGAGGGAGGCCAACTGCCCGGCAAAAAGGTTTATCCCTGGATCGCGAAAGTTCGCTATTCAACGCCGGGCGTCGGACTGATTTCTCCACCGCCACATCACGACATCTATTCCATCGAAGATCTGGCTCAATTGATTTACGATTTGAAGAGTGCAAATCCGAGGGCGCGCATAAACGTCAAGTTGGTATCCGAGGTGGGAGTGGGCACGATTGCAGCCGGCGTGGCCAAAGGGCATGCAGATGTAATATTGATCAGCGGGCATGATGGCGGCACCGGGGCATCTCCGCGATCAAGTATTAGATACGCCGGTCTACCTTGGGAACTGGGAGTGGCCGAAACGCACCAGACTCTGGTTCTTAATCAACTGCGCAGCCGGGTGAGGATTGAGACAGATGGGCAGCTTAAGACAGGGCGGGATGTAATTGTTGCGGCTTTGCTGGGTGCTGAGGAGTATGGTTTTGCTACAGCTCCGCTGGTGACTTTGGGCTGCATTATGATGCGGGTTTGTCAATTGAATACGTGCCCGGCAGGTATCGCTACGCAGGATCCGGAATTGCGTAAGCGGTTTGGCGGCAAGCCAGAACACGTCGTCAATTTCATGCGGTTCATTGCTCGGGATATGCGTGAGAAAATGGCCCAGTTGGGTTTCCGCACGGTGAATGAGATGATCGGCCGTACGGATAAATTGAAGGTGGCCCAGGCAGTAGATCATTGGAAGGCGAAGGGATTGGACTTCTCCAAAATTTTGTACCTACCAGATATGCCTGTGGAGGTGGATCGTTACCAAACCACATTGCAGGATCACGGCCTGGAAGAAAGATTGGATAATCGCGTGTTGCTTGAACTTTGCCGGCCAGCTCTGGAGCAAGGCCAGAGAGTGGAAGCTACGCTCGCCGTGCGTAATGTTGACCGCGCAGTCGGTTCGATAGTGGGGAGCGAGGTTTCGCGCCGTTTTGGAGCACAGGGTTTACCCGAAGATACGATTAAACTCCATTTCCATGGCTCGGCAGGCCAGAGCTTTGGCGCCTTTTTACCCCAGGGGATGACCTTCTACCTGGAAGGCGACGCTAATGATTACCTTGGCAAAGGTTTATCGGGAGGCAAAGTGACTGTACGACCACCGGATGAGGCTACTTTCGTGCCAGAAGAAAACATCATCACTGGTAACGTCGCTTTCTATGGAGCAACGGGAGGCGAAGCGTATATCCGTGGGCTGGCCGGCGAGCGTTTTTGTGTGCGCAACAGCGGGGCACGGGCAGTGGTTGAGGGTGTAGGCGATCATGGATGTGAATATATGACAGGTGGACGCGTGGTTGTGCTGGGCCCGACAGGGCGCAATTTCGCCGCGGGCATGTCAGGAGGAATCGCCTATGTATTTGATGCCGAGGGTGATTTCTACAAGCGCTGTAACTTGCAGATGGTTGATTTAGAGCCACTTGGCGAGTCGACGGACCTCCGAGAACTAAATGACATGATCTGGCAACATGCGTTCGAGACAGGAAGCCAGGTCGCCTGGAGTGTACTAGGCAACTGGCAAGAGATGTGGCCCCGTTTTGTGAAGGTGTTTCCTAAGGATTATAAACGCATGTTGCAGAAAATCGAGCAAGCTGAGCATGAAGGATTGAGCGGAGACGAGGCTGTCATGAGCGCGTTTGAAGCGAATGCAAGCGATCTGGCGCGCGTAAGCGGCAATTAGCAATGGCGGAGGAGTGGCCTTTACGGCACACCGGTAGATCTTTGAATACAGATCATATGAGGAAGAGGAATGAGTCAGGCTAAAGCGAGAGGGTTCTTGACATACGCTCGGCAAACGGCGGTTGAGCGACCGCCAGCCGAAAGAATAAAGGATTGGCAGCCATTGCACTTACATTTGCCACAAGAGACGTTGCAAGAGCAAGCGATGCGCTGCATGGACTGCGGTATCCCCTTTTGTCATAAGGGTCAGATACTGAATGGCATGACTTCGGGTTGCCCTATCAATAACCTGATCCCGGAGTGGAATGATCTGGTTTACCGGGGATTGTGGAAGCAGGCG
>JAACFF010000251.1 GCA_009937635.1 Chloroflexota bacterium | reverse complement strand
AGCCGATGTTCCTGAACACCTACAAGATCAATATGCAGAAGAGACGAATGACCTTACTCCGGAGGTGCTTAAAAATCTCGAGTGGCTGAATGTGGAGTATATCATTCCCATTGGCGGAGATGATACATTGAGTTACGGAGTACATCTTTATCAGCAGGGCGTTAAGGTCGTGGCCATTCCGAAAACCATGGATAATGATGTAGCTGGTACCGATTATTGCATTGGCTTCAGTACGTGTGTAACCCGTACGATTGAAATGACCAATAGGCTACGAACCTCGGCTGGTTCTCACGAGCGATTCTTGATTCTGGAAGTTTTTGGGCGCTACGCTGGATTTACGGCCATGTTGCCGACGATGGCCGGGGCTGCCAATCGTTGCGTGATTCCTGAATATAAATTTAATATCGATCGCCTGACACAATTACTGGTTGAAGATCGGGAAAAAAATCCAAGCCGTTATTCGGTGGTCCTGGTTTCTGAAGGGGCCATTTTCGAAGGCAGTGACATGATTTTCCAAGATCAGGAGAAGGATGCTTATGGCCATATGAAGCTTGGTGGAATTGGGGACCTCTTGTCCGCAAAACTGAAGGAATTGTCACCTAAGTACAACAAGGGCAAGCGGATCAATACGATTTACCAGAAGTTGAGTTATTTGGTGCGCTCAGGGGATCCGGATGCCATTGACTCAATCGTGCCCATGGCTTATGGTAATCTGGCCTTGGACTTGATCTTGCGCGGTATACACGGCCGGCTGGTGGTTCTCAAGAACGGACGTTATGACAATATGCCTGTTGACGTTGTGACGAGCAGCACGAAAATTGTTGACGTGAAGCGGCATTATAACGTCGATCGGCTGCGTCCCCACTACAAGAGCTTTGAGATGAAGCCGTTGTTCATCATGACAAGTGAACTCGAATAGGTGTTTATCGGGCGCAAGCGGCATGAAGTTGTTTTGCCGAACCGCTTGCGGAATTGTTGTCTAGTATTTACGGAAAAGGTTTAATTTATGAAAATTGGTATTTTGACTGGTGGTGGTGATGTTCCGGGGTTAAACCCGTGCATTAAGGCGGTGGTAAATCGTGCCAACGACGCAGGTCACGAGGTGTTGGGCATCCGACGAGGGTGGGGCGGATTGCTCTGGTACAATCGAGAGGATCCGGCAACTGAAAAGTTTCTGATGCCCTTGGATAAGCAAAAAGTTCGCAAGGTGGATAGAACAGGTGGGACGTTTCTGCACACCAGCCGTACTAATCCGGCGAAAGTGCGTCCTCAGAACGTGCCTGAGTTCTTGCGTGACCCGGATCACCCGGAAGCGGAAGCGGCAGATACCCGCATTCGTGACTTCACACCACACGTGATGAGCAACCTCGAGCATCTAGGCATTGATGTTCTGATCCCCATTGGTGGAGACGATACATTGAGTTTTGGCGAACGTCTGCACAGTGAAGGCGTGCCGGTCATAGCGATTCCAAAAACCATGGACAATGATGTTTATGGTACTGACTACTGCATCGGATTCAGCACGGCCGTTACCCGTAGTGTACTGATACTTAACCAGTTGCGTACCAGCACAGGATCGCACGAGCGTATCGCCGTCATAGAGTTGTTCGGTCGAAATTCTGGCGAGACCAGCCTGATCAGTTCTTATCTGGCCGGTGTCGATCGGGCTATTATCTCCGAAGTGCCATTTGATCCGGAACGGCTGGCGAGTTTTGTCATGGATGATAAGGCGTCAAACCCAAGCAACTATGCAATGGTCACGATCAGCGAAGGCGCGCACATGATAGGACAGAAGGTTGTCGAGTACGGTGAGGCTGACGCCTACGGCCATCGTAAGCTGGGTGGTATCGGCGAGATCACCGGACAGGCGATGAAACGTATTACCGGGCAGAATGTCATTACCCAGCGCGTAGCCTACCTGATGCGCTCTGGCGCACCTGATGCTCTGGATCTCATGGTTGGTTTCAATTATGCTCATCTAGCGATGGATCTAATCACCAGCAAAGCCAGCGGTCGCATGGTTGCTTTACGAGATGGCACGTATACTCATATTCCAATGAGTACCGTTGCCAATGGCGTCAAGCGTGTTGACGTGGACGAGCTGTATGATAGTCAGAACTATGTGCCGAAAGTGCGATCCGTATTGGGCAAGCCAATGTTTCTCTATTGATCATTCCCTGAAGCGATTGGATTGCGGGGCGCAATACGGTTGAGGTGTTGCGCTCCATTCGTTACTCGCCATGTGTTAGCGAAGCATAAAAATGCTCATTGCCGCTTGACACATATGATGGGTCGAATCTACAATAAACCTAACATGCTGCAGCAGTTGACGCAGATTAACAACGCAACAAGGATGCCAACGCTATAGCGGATGGAACATAAAGATTACTACAAGATCTTGAGCGTATCTATAGACGCGAACTGCAAAGCCATCAAGCGTGTATATCGCCAGTTAGCACGCCAATGTCATCCTGATAATAGCCCTGGTGACGAAAAAGTTGAAGAGACTTTTAATGAGATAATGGTATCAAATTGATTCCGGCGACTTCTTAATATGCTGGAGATATTTTCACTTATGAATCGAATCCCACGAAACCCTCTTTTCTTATTCATTTCATTATTACTCCTGGTGACGATGGCTTGCCAGGGATTGACAACGCTGGAGGTTCCGGTTAGTGCGGTAGACGAAGATGCCGTAGTACGTGAAGTTGTGGCTACTGTGGAGGCTCAACTCCCAGAACCTCAGGAACCGCCGGCCCTTCCACAAGAAAATCCGCAAGAAATTCCAACGGTTACGAGTACCCAATTGGCCCCTGTGGATGTGAGCCTGCAGGACATGTTGGTCAACGTTTACAATCGAGTTAATCCTTCGGTTGTCCATATTTTTGTATTCGACGAGAATGAAGATATTTCGCTGCCATTAGGGAGTGGGAGTGGTTTTATCTATGATATGGAAGGGCACGTCGTTACCAATAATCATGTCGTCACTGATGGACAGCGGTACGAGATAACATTTGCGGATGGCGTACATCGGGAAGCCACGTTAGTCGGCACTGATGTTGACAGTGATTTAGGTGTACTTAAGGTAGATGGCTTACCTGATGATGCACAACCTGTTGAGTTAGGTGATTCACGGAATCTCCAAGTTGGGCAGTTTGTCATTGCTATCGGAAATCCCTTTGGGGAGACCGGGTCGATGTCTATTGGTATTGTAAGCGGTTTGGGACGCACCCTGGAATCGCAGCGCATTGCTGAAGGAGGTGGTCGATATTCACTACCAGAGGTTATCCAGACCGATGCAGCCATCAATCCGGGTAACTCGGGAGGACCCTTGCTCAATCTGGAAGGAAATGTGATCGGGGTGAATAGCGCGATTTCGACGCGCACAGGTACCAACTCTGGTGTTGGTTTCTCGATCCCGGTCAATGCAGTTAAGCAAGTTGTCCCTAAGCTTATCTCTGATGGAAAGTATGTATATCCTTATATGGGAATACGCATGGTAAGTCTTGACCTGGATCTCCAAAAGCAACTGCTACTGCCGCAAACGAGCGGCGTGTATGTGACTGAGGTGACTGAAAATTCGCCGGCAGAAGATGCGGGCCTTGTAGGAGAGGGCGGCCCAGGTGGAGATCTTATTGTTGCTGTCGATGGCATCTCCGTATTGACGATTGACGATCTTATAGCCTATCTGGTATTTGAGACGCAGGTTGGCCAGACCGTTGAATTGACAGTCCTGAGAGAAGGTGAGGAAATGGTATTGCCTTTGACGCTTGGGGCACGGCCGTAAGGTGTCGCAACCGTTTACGTATTTTTTTGTCAGAATGATGTGTCAAAATATTTTATATTTGCCGGATTTGGACAATCTGCCGGCTGAAAAGGTAGTTTTGTCCAGTGCCCGGCATCCAGAGTAGGTAGCAGGAGGTATCCATGTTTACCCAGGATCATTTGCAGGAATTACTAGCTTTTTCCGCCAACGGTACTCCGATAGTGAGCATGTATCTAGATACGGATTGTGCCCAACAACCAGCGGAGACCATTAAATTGCAAGTGAAGGGGATGCTCCGGGAGCTCAACGGAGCGAATGAACAAGATGCTATGGCCATTGAACGTTTTTTGGATCATAGTTACGACTGGACGAAACCGGGCCTTGCCCTCTTTTCCTGTGCGCCAAGCGATTTCTTTAAGGCTTATCCGGTAGCAGTCTCATTTCGCAATCGCTTAAGGGTGGGGCGAAAACCATATGTAAAACCCCTGGCACACCTTTTGGATCATTACGCCTATTATGGTGTGATCCTTGTCGATCGCGTCGGCGCACGTTTTTTTGAATATCATGTGGGCGAATTACAGTCGTCTGAAGGATTTCTAGGTGAGGAGGTGCGTAAGCTCAAGAAAGGAAGTGGATCATCGTCTGTTGGTATGCGTGGCGGTGCGCGGGGTGTCCAGGGTGGCAGCCGTCACGAGACGGAGGTGGCTCAACGGAACATGCGTGAGGCGGCCGATGCTGCCACTCAGTTTTTTGCCGATAAGCCCATTCGACGCCTATTTCTAGGTGGAACCAGTGAAAACGTGGCTCAGTTCCGCGATCTATTAACCAAACAGCTTCAGAGTTGCGTTGCGGGCACCTTTGCCATGGATATGACTGCCGGCGAACATGAAGTCCGCAAACAGTCATTGGCCTTGCTGCACGACGCTAACATAGAGCGTGAAAGCAAGTTAGTCCAAACCTTGATTACAACAAATGCCAAGGGGGGCAATGCAATTATTGGTCTGGATGATACACTGCAAGCTATTTCTGACAAGCGTGTACAAACCCTGATTATAAGTGATGGTTTGCGAATTCCTGGTTATGTATACGATCAAGCGGGCTTTGTCGTGGCAAATTTGGCTCGCAGCCCGCTCAGTGATAGCGAGTTGTTGGCCGTGAAAGATGTGATTGATTCGGCCGTGGCCTACACCATGATTCAAGGTGGACACGTGGAAGTGATCAGCGATAATCTTGACTTGGAGGCCGCCGGACGCATAGGCGCTCTCTTACGATATTAGGCCAACCATGTTTGCTCCCCAGATAAGCATTCGCGGGGTGTGGTGCGGTTTTACCACATCCCGTTTGTTATTTATCGCGGAAGCGGTTCGCAAACAATTCCAAAAAGATAAGTGGACAATTTATGCATGGCGCCAATTGTACAATTTCAGAATCGATACAGTATAATATGCTGCATTTGAAGGTGAAACCACGCGTTTCCCAAGAATAAGTCTTCAAAACGCGGACGAGAAAGGTCAGTGAATGAAAGCTTTTTTTACCGGTGGCACCGGTTTTATAGGCCAACATGTAATACGTAAGCTGTTGGATCGCGGATATGATGTAGTTGCCCTGGCCCGTTCTCCAGAGAGTGTAAGCAAATTAACGGGCATGGGTGCCACTGTAGAAATTGGGGATATCACGGATATTTCCTCTATGCGGGATGGCATGGCGGGCAGCGATGTGGTTTTTCACATGGCTGCCCTGTATACGATTGGCGGCGTCGATCGCGAACAAATGGAGATCGTCAACGTCGGCGGTACGCGCAAGGTGCTGCGATTGGCGCTTGAATTGGGAGTCCCTCGTATTATCTACACCAGTACGGTAAACGTGCTCGGAGATACTAAAGGCGCATTTGTTGATGAAAGCTATTACAGCGAAGGCCCTTTCCTGATCGAATATGAACGCACAAAATGGTTGGCTCATTATAAGGTGGCAGCGCCCCTAATTGAGAAGGGCGCGCCAATCATCATTGTCATGCCTGGTCAGGTTTACGGACCGGGGGATCACAGCATCATTGCCGAAATGATGCGGCTTTTTTATCGGGGTTTTCCGGCTGTAATGGGGCCGGATACCGTAGTGACCTTTGCTCATGTAGAAGATGTCGCCGAAGGTCATATTCTAGCGGCCGAAAAAGGCCATATCGGTGAGTCTTATATTTTGACCGGACCGGCTATTCCCATCGGCGAAATTGTCGATTTCTGGGCTCACTTGACAGGCAAGCCTGCTCCGTCGCTGCGTATTCCCTCATCATTGGTTCGGGCAACGGCACCGCTGGCAGATATGGCGAGTCCCTTTACTGATCTAGACGCGGCCTTTAGCAAAGAAGGAGCCTCTCTGGTTGGGACTACTTATATGGCGCGTTCTGACAAAGCACGGGAGGAGTTAGGCTGGCAGACACGACCTTTGCAAACGGGCATGTTGGAGACATTTGAATGGATCGCTGCCACGGAGGATGAGCGCAAGACGGCCGTCGTACGCAGGCGTGAGGAGCAGATTGCTCGCTTAGCTATGTTCTCGGCTGCGCTACTCTTTATCGCATGGCTGTTTAGCCGCCGCCGAAATAAATAAACCCGAAGCGATTGCCATATCGCTTTGGGCAAATTCCGATAAGACTCCTGATCGCAACTTTCTACTGTTGCTGAGCTTCGCTATAGCCCTCTTTCTCCACGAATATAGGGAACACCAAGAGCTCCTGGTGCGCTTGACCGTCTTCGCCTCGCCATAATTGCTCCAAAAACCAAGGCCAGTATTGTCAGAAGGTAAGGTGACATCTTCAAGAAGAATAGATAATTGGCATTGATGTAGAGTGGATTTTCCAGCCCCAGGATAACAGGTACGCCTTGTAAATCCAGAATAATCCTTTGTAGAAAGGCGAAACCGTAAGCACCAATGGCCGCAATTAGTGGATTCCATTGGGCAAATATCACCAAGCCAACGGCAATCCATCCCAGCCCCGAAGTCGTTTGGGCACTGTACCAACCGGGTGAGACTGAGAGGCTAATTGTTGCCCCAGCAAGACCGGCAAGGCAACCTCCCACGAATACGTAAAAATATCGCAGCCGATAAACGTTAACGCCAAGGGTGTCTGCCGCTTCCGGTTTTTCTCCAACCGCCCAAAGATGCATACCTGGCCGGGTTTTGTATATGTAATACCAGGCTGCGGGGATGAAAAGATAACCGAAGTATACAAGAATACTTTGTTCAGTGAACAGTACCGGTCCGATAAATGGAATGGATGATAGGATTGGTAAAGTAACGGTGGGAATGAGGGGCGGATTTTGCCCGCTTAACCCTTCACCCAGTACAAGAGCCAATCCTGTTCCTAGAAACGTCAAGGAGAGGCCGCTAACCACTTGATCCGCCTGGAAATGGATGGTGACCACCCCATGTAGGAGGCTTAGAAATCCTCCGGCAAGAAGTGCCATCACCAACCCTAACCATGGATTGTCAACTGCCAATGATACACCAAATCCGGCCATCGCTCCCAATAACATCATCCCCTCGACGCCAAGATTTAATATGCCGGAGCGCTCAGCATAAATTTCCCCGATGATGGCGAAGAGCAAGACCGTTCCCGTTGCAAAACTAGCATGTAAAGCGCTAATAATATTCATGCGGCTTGTACCTCCTCAGGTCGGCGTTTTCTTCGTTCGAAGCGGATATTGTAGCGCAGCAAAACCTCGCTGCTGATGACCATGAATAAGACAATACCCTGGATCAGTGCCGCCAGACCAGAGGGCTGAATTTCACGTCCAGCGACGAGCAAAGCGCCGAAAAGAATAGATACCAATACCACGGCAAAAGGGTTTAGCTTGGCCAACCAGGCGATAATAATGCCGGTAAAACCATACCCTGGAGAGATGCGTTCTTGGAGGCGATGCACCACCCCGCTAACTTCAATCGTTCCGGCAAGGCCGGCCAGGGCGCCAGAGAACATCATAACCAGGATGATGTTTCTTTTGATATTTATGCCGGCGTAACGGGCGGCTTCCTTGTTGTCTCCAGTAAGCTTGACTTCATAACCCCATTTACTGCGACGTAGAATCCACCATACGATGACTGTGGCAACGAGAGCGATGACAAAACCTAGATGGAGCGTAAATCCAGATAAGGCTGGAAATTGTCGTGCGTAATCCGTCAACCGTGGTAACCAGGCAGATTTTTCAAATGAAGGGGTCATCTGAAACCCGCCCTCACTCCACTGGTCAAAGATCCAGAAATTGTTCCAGAGGATGGCGATATAATTGAGCATCAAAGTTGTGATAATCTCGTTGATGTTGAAATACGCCTTGAGAGCACCAGGAATGAAACCCCAAATTGCGCCACCGACCAGGCCCATGAATATCATCGCCCCGATGACCACTATTTTAGGGCTGTCGAGGGGGACAAGGGGAACTAGAACGACGAGACTGGCGAAAAAGGCGCCTAAATAAAATTGCCCTTCAGCGCCGATATTCCACAGCTTCATGGTGAAAGCAACGGTACAAGCGAGACCAACGAGGATGAGCGGAGTCGCCTTGACCAGGGTATCGGAGATTACAGCCCAACTACCGAAGGTCGCTTCGTAAAAGAATCTAAAAACCTTAATTGGCTGGGCACCAATGATCCAGAGGATGATGCCGCTGATGATGAAGGCCACGATAACCGAACCTATCGAGGTGGCGGCAGGCATCCATTTGGGCACATCCTCTACCCGTTTTTCAAGCACCAGTCTAATTGGCATTTTCGTTTACCTCCCCTCCGGAAACCATTTGCTCGTCAGCGGCCAAATGCGTTCCGGAACCTCTTGTTCCTGTCATCATCAACCCAATTTCGTCGACATCGGCATCATCACCATCGACAACACCCATGATTTCACCTTCATAAATGACGGCGATACGATCGCTGAGCGCCAGGAGTTCTTCCATCTCTTCGGAAACGAGTAAAATGGCCGTACCCGCTTCCCTTTGCTGCAACAATAATGTCTGGATTGCTTCGATTGCACCAACATCCAAACCCCTCGTTGGTTGAACGGCGACCATAAGCTGCGGTTCGGCTGATATCTCCCGTGCGAGAATCACTTTCTGCAA
>JAACFF010000031.1 GCA_009937635.1 Chloroflexota bacterium | reverse complement strand
TTATGGCTTAGTCCCCTTCTCAGTCATTGTAGGTATTGTATGTGGCCTTATTGTTCAAGAACCCGACCTCAGTACGGCCGCCTTAATCGCGCTGGTTAGCTATACCTTATTCTTCGTCGCTGGAGCCGATTGGCGGCAATTCTTCTTTGCCGTAGTCGTGGGAGGTGTTGTCTTTATAGGGCTTGTAGCCTTTTTCCCACACGCGACAGCGCGCTGGGATGCCTATAAAGAAACGCTAAACAACCCGGAAGAAGCTGGCTATCAAATCGAGCAGACCTTGGCCGCCCTTGGGCGTGGTCGTATCACTGGCGTAGGGCTTGGTAACAGCACTCAGAAATTTATTCCACTACCTGCAGCCCATACAGACGGTGCTTTCGCCATTGTGGCGGAAGAATTTGGCCTAATTGGTTCGTTATCTGTTATGGCCGTGCTGGGAATGTTAGTCTGGCGTGGTTTCCTCACAGCAAAGCGAGCACGTGACGGATATGGTGCACTTCTAGCTATTGGTATCACTTGTTGGCTCGGTTTTCAGGCGATGTTAAACATCGCCGTAATCACGGCCGTTATTCCCTTCACTGGCATCCCCCTTCCCTTCATTAGCTACGGGGGGTCAGCGTTCGCTGTATCGCTAGTCGGTGCCGGAATTTTGTTGAACATATCGCGTGACGCTGACCTGGCCATGCGTCCGCAACCGCAGACAAAGAGAACGTAAAGAGAGAGATGATGCAGATCGCGGTGCAAAATTTATCAGCTTCACCCTACAGTCTATCCGCCAGCATGAAAGTATTGGTATGCGCAGGTGGCACAGGCGGCGGGATCTACCCGGCTCTGGCAGCCGTGTCCGAGCTGGAAAATGAGGGTTTACAACGTAACCAGGTACTATGGATCGGCACGCAGGGCGAGATGGAAGAAACCCTGATCGCTCGCTACGGGATTCAGCTGCGAACAATTCGCGGAGGAGCAATCGTGGGCGTACCTCTCCAGACCTCAATTCGCAATACAATCAAACTGACCTGGAGCATTGGTACTGCATCAAAATTGATTCGTCATTTTCGACCTGACGTCATGTTTATGACTGGAGGCTACATGTCGCCACCAGTTGCTCTTGCAGCTTGGTTACATCGTGTGCCGATTGGAATCTTCTTGCCTGACGTAGAGCCCGGTTCAAGCATAAAAGCGGTGTTGCCATTAGCCAAGAGGATAGCGTGTACCACCGACGGATCACGACCTTACGTGCGTGCCGAGAAAATGGTCGTCACAGGCTATCCGGTGCGACCTGAAATACGAAAAGCCGCTCACTTAACAAAAGAAGAAGCATTGGCAAAATTCAATTTGCACCCAGATCGATCTACGTTGTTTGTCTTTGGTGGAAGTCGCGGAGCTTTGAACATCAATCGGGCTCTTATGTCAGCGTTGCCCGAGCTGTTAAAGCAATTACAAGTAATACATATCAGTGGTAGCTTAACCTGGCCCGAAGTAGAAAGCAATGCCCAACAATTGTCAGCTGAAATGCGCACCTGGTACAGGCCGTTCCCTTACCTGCACGATGATATGGGATCCGCTTTCCGCGCTGCAGATCTTGTTGTAGCAAGAGCCGGTGCCAGTATGCTCGGTGAAGGCCCAGCTTTTGGAGTTCCCGCCATATTAGTTCCATTGACCTTTGCTTGGCGCTACCAGAAGGTCAACGCTGACTACCTAACAGAACGCGGCGCGGCGATTCAGCTTACTGACGATCGCCTTGCGGATGAGTTACTACCCACTGTACTAGCATTATTACAAGACAAGGCGCGACTTCTCAAAATGAGCAAAGCCGCCAAAGCACTTGATATACCCGAAGCGACATCCCGGCTAGCCCGGTTTATCACTTCATTGGGAGAAGGAAAAGCAATATGATCGGGTTGGTCACAACACTTTGGATAATGGTCACATTTTTTGCGGTAATTGAAATGCAGCGCGGCTGGACGCGTGCTGTAATCGCTTCCTCTGGACTAGTATTGTCTCTGTTTGCCATTAACCAGTTTGCCCCGTTTCTCTTTGGAGCACTGGGACATTTCGAAGAATCATTTAATGAAACTATCTGGCGGAGGCAGATATTTGTGTTGGCTGCCATCCATCTCACGATTGCATTTTTTAGCTATGCCGGTCCAGCATTTAGCGGCAAACTATCCGGAAGGCTAGGCATACGTGACAATATACAGGACAAGTTGCTTGCCCTCCTTGTCGGTGCAGTCAACGGTTATTTGGCTATTGGAACGCTGATTTCATTTTTGGAGTACAGGTTGACGCAAGATGGTTGGGTGGAAACTGCACCGGCTCCCTATCCCTTCCCCGCCGACATACTCATCCGTACGGAACAAGTAGATGCAATTAGCAAATGGCTGCCGATCCCTCTGCTAACCAGCAACCCATATGTCCTTCCAGTACTCCTGGTCCTTGTTTTCTTGTTCGTTCTGGTGGTCATGCTCTAAGGATTATGATCTACATGTCTGGAAATCGTTTCACTTTAAAAACCGTAACGCACCTGCATCTGGTGGGCATTGGCGGCTCTGGAATTTCAGCGATTGCACGTGTACTCCTGTTGCGCGGATTCACCGTATCCGGTTCTGACAGAATAGAAAACGACCAGACGCTTGCGCTGCGCTCAGAGGGCGCAACAGTCTCTATAGGCCATGACGCAGAGAATATTCGTGGGTCCGATGCGGTCGTCATTTCTTCGGCCATCCCTGAGGATAATCCTGAGATCTTAGCCGCGCGAGATGCTGGAATCCCCGTATTCAAACGGGCTGAGTTCATAGGTTACTTGATGACAGATTATATCGGCATCGCTGTAGCTGGTTCTCATGGAAAAACCACGACCACTGGGATGATCGCACATATATTAGTGGATGCAGGGTATGATCCTACTGTAATCTTGGGTGGTGTTTTACCGGAATGGGGCACGAACGGCCGTGTTGGCCAGGGAAGTCACTTCATTATCGAAGCGGACGAATACGATCACATGTTCCTCGGCTTGAAACCAGATTTTGCCGTCATCACCAACATCGAACACGATCACCCGGACATTTTCGCTACGCGAGATGATTATTTGCACGACTTCCGCCAGTTCGCCAAGCTAATTCCCCAAGGAGGACAATTGGTAGTATGCGGAGAAGATGAAGGCGTAATCGAATTACTGCAAACGCTGCATTTGCCGAGCGTTGAAATTACATCTTATGGGTTGGAACAACAACCTCTCTCTCAGTCCCTGGACTTCCAAGCCGGTGACTGCCGACCCAATCAGCTAGGAGGTACCGATTTTCTCCTAACCAGTGCTGGGCAGTCCATCGGTTTGGTACGATTACGCGTTCCCGGATTGCATAACGTACTTAATGCTTTAGCCGCGATCATCATATCTTTTCGTTTGGAGATCGACTTCGCACTTATTTGCCGGTCGCTTGCAGGATTTGGCGGCGTAGGGCGTCGTTTCCAAGTAACGGGAGAAGTTGGCGGCGTCACCATTATAGACGACTATGCACATCATCCCACGGAGATCAAAGCCACCCTGGCGGCCGCGAGGCAACGTTACCCAGAACGACGATTGTGGGCCGTATGGCAACCCCATACTTTCAGCCGCACCAAGCTAATGCTCTCTCAATTTGCCAGCAGCTTTGACAATGCAGATCGCGTAATTGGACTGGATATTTATCATAGTCGCGAATCGGATACCCTGGCCGTTAGTACGGCCGTTGTTATTGAGGCCATGAACCACGAACGTGCCGTTTATATTCCGCAAATTAAGGACGCAGTAATCTATCTGCTTGATCGTGTACGTCCCGATGACGTAGTCATTACGCTTGGGGCCGGAGATGGGAATTTGGTAGGACAAAAGCTACTGGAAAAAATTAAAGACCGGGCATATTCATTCCGCCCTTGAATTGCAAATCATAATTTAGCTAGAGGAAAGAGTCTTAACGATGAGAGTAAAAACCGCAGTTAGTGAAATGACACGAGAACAATTTCGTGAGGTCTTCGGCGAGACGCTAAGGGTAAACGAACCGCTTTCCCGCTATACATCAGCTCGTGTGGGCGGCCCGGCCGAGTTGTTCCTTTCGATCAACAGCGCACAGGAATTACACCAGGCTGTCGAGCTGGCCTATAATCATAAGATTCCCTATTTCATCCTTGGCGGAGGATCTAACATTCTTGTGGCCGACTCAGGAATCACAGGCCTGGTGATTCTCAATCGTGCGCGCACGGTGAATTTCCGACACAATGGGCTCAACGTCATTTGTACTGGCGAATCCGGCATGAACCTCTCATCCCTCGCTCGCAAGTGTATAGCAAAAGGATTAAGTGGTTTAGAGTGGGCAATAGGCGTGCCTGGCACAATCGGTGGGGCGGTTGTTGGCAACGCCGGTGCCCATGGCGGAGATATCAGCTCAATTTTGCTCGCGGCAACCGTCTGGGAACCAAGTCACGGTATTCGTGTTTACACAAATGAAGAGATGCAATATGGATATCGCGACAGCATCCTAAAACGCGACCAGCATAAAGCACGCACCAGGCGCGTCGTATTGTCAGCCGAATTGCAACTTGCCCCAGATTCAGTAGAGGTATTAACCGCCCGAGCAGACGCCTTCACCACGCGCCGCAAGCAGACTCAACCCGCTGGCGCATCAATGGGTTCCATGTTCAAGAATCCAGAAAATTATTACGCTGGTTACCTAATTGAAACCGCCGGACTGAAGGGTTTCCAGGTTGGAAATGCTCATATCTCCGAGAAACATGCAAACTTCTTCGTCAGTGATGGAGACACAAACGCAGAGGACATCAGGTCCCTCATTGCGGAGGCGTGGAACTCCGTTCGCGAGCAATTCGGCGTGGAAATGGAACTAGAAGTGGAACTCGTAGGAGATTGGGATTTTACAAAATAATGGGCCTGAAACGGTGTCCAATGATGGCTTCCAAATCCGCCCACTTTATAGACTAAGCGCTATGGAAATCAAGGATCAACATCGAAAAAATCGCAAGTTTCGCGTCGGCGTCATCTTTGGCGGACAATCGGGCGAACATGATGTGTCGCTCATGTCGGCCCAATCCGTAATGTCCGCTCTGGACCGCGATAAATACGACATTGTTCCCATTGGAATCAGTAAGGAAGGGCGTTGGCTTACCGGCAATGCTATCGCAGCTCTTAGTGATGGCGAGACCGGTGCATACCCGGCGGCGCTTCTGCCTGATCCCCTATCTTCTGCATTGATGCAACTCGAAATAATCGAATCACAACCCGCAAGCCTTTCCGTTGTATCGGAGTTAGATGTTGTCATTCCGATCTTACATGGCACCTACGGTGAGGATGGGACCGTGCAAGGTCTTCTCGAATTAGCAGGCTTACCATATGTCGGTGCGGGAGTTGTTGGCTCCGCAGTGGGCATGGACAAAGCGATTTTCAAATATGTGATGGCAGCCAATGAAATCCCGATTCTGCCCTGGTTCATGATTTCCTTTGACGAGTGGACTCGACATCCTTCTACTATTTTACCCAAGATTGAAGCCATGATTTCATACCCCGTGTTCACGAAACCAGCCAACTTAGGCTCCAGTGTCGGGATCAGCAAATGCAGAAATCGCGAAGAAATGGTGGATGGTGTCAATGAAGCGTTTCGCTTCGACAGGCGAGTGGTTGTCGAGCAAGGAATAGCCGCTCGTGAACTTGAGATCGCCGTACTAGGTAATGAGGACCCTATCGCCAGCATCGTAGGAGAGATTCGGCCTCGTCGAGAATTCTACGATTACTATGCTAAGTACGTTGCAGAACCTGGATCAGACGATGAATCAGAACTACTCATACCAGCCAATATAGATCCGGCCTTAAGTGATCAGGTGCGAGCACTGGCCATTCGAGCCTATAAGGCCATCGATTGCGCCGGGATGGGACGCGTGGACATGTTCCTCAACAAAGACAACCAAACTTTTTACATAAACGAGATCAACACCATTCCAGGTTTTACACGTATTTCAATGTATCCAAAGCTATGGGAAGCCAGCGGTATCAGCTATCCACAATTGCTCGATCGCCTGATTTCCTTGGCACTTGAGAGAAGGAAGGTCAAAGAGAATTTGGTAACGTCCTTCCAGGTAAACAGCACGAAAAGCAGCTAATTAGTTGATAGGAAGGATAGAAAGCACGGCAGGTTTCTGACTGGACCAAAAAATAGGCGAATTGCGCAAAATGCTACGAAAGAAAAACCGCATTCCACTCCGCAAACAACCGAAAAGACACCGCGCACATTCAACAGCGGCGGTCAATTTTCCGCGCCTAAACGTGCCTAAGACAGCCAAGAAACGACGTCGTCGTCAGAAGACTCAACGAATTCGCCTCGGCCTTGGTTTTCTGAAACGCTTCATTTTCACTTCGCGTTGGTTAAGTCTGGGCTTGCTGATCCTCACCATCTTTGCCCTGGTAATAACCGTACAGGAAAGTCGCTTTTACCTTACCTACATACCAGTTGAAGGAGCTGTCACATTCCTACCCGAAGACATCGTTTCTGCAAGTGGTCTGGCCGGAAGACATGTCTTTGCTGCCGACCCTTCAATAGCAGCTGAAGAAATCGCCGCCTTGCCTGGAATCATTTCGGCAACCGTCTCCTTACGCTGGCCAAACCAGGTCTACATCCAGATCACGGAAGAAGCGCCGGTGGCAATATGGCTAGAAAACGGCGTGGCATATGGGATAACTAGTGGAGGTCGCTTGATTCCAGCCGGTTATCCAACAACAGGCCTTTTGCACATCATTCCCGAGACAAACCCCCTACCCCAAGTTGTGACTCCTGTGGCAGAAGAAGAAGTCATCACTGAGGAAGGAACGAATATAGAAGAAGAGGGCGTCATAGCTGAAGAAAAACCTATTACAGAAGAGCAGACAGAAGAAATGAACACAGAGGCAGATGGTGAGAATCTCGATCAGATTGCACCCAATAACGAACCAGACGAACAATTGGCGACAAGCCTTGCATTCGTTCCCCAAGAAGTATTGCAAGGAGCACTGCTGCTTCGGGAACTCAGACCAGCAATTAGCGAACTATATTTTCGGCCATCCAACGGTTTGAGCTACTTAGACGACCGCGGATGGCTTGTATATCTAGGGACAGGGACAGATATGAACCAAAAGCTGGTTCTTTCCGATGCCATCGTTCAAGACCTGCTAGCCCGCAGTATACAACCTGCCTATATCAGTGTGAGTAACAAGAGCAAGCCATATTACCTGGCACAATGATCTCAAATGCGGGTCATGTTCTAGAATTGGTCGCATATAGCGGAACAGGACGCAAGTTCAGCAAAGGAGAGGGAACGGTCTTATGGAAGAAATTATTTTTGGACTAGACATTGGAACGACAAAAGTGTGCGCCTTGGTAGGTGCAGTGCGTGAGGGGCAACTCCAGATTATCGGTCTTGGTATAGAGCCTTCACGCGGAATGCGAAAAGGCATGGTTGTCGACGTGCGTGAGGCATCCGTGGTTATTGCAAGTGCGATTGAAGCCGCCGAGCAGACATCGGGCTACGAGTTAAGGGACGCCCTTGTTAGCATCGCTGGCGAACACATCAGCTGCACCAATAGCCGCGGCGTTGCCCCTATTGGCCGCGACTCCCAAGGCATCGCCCTGACCGATATCGAGAGAGCTTTGGAAGCGGCGCAGGCTATTCCCATTCCACACAATCGCGAGATTATACACATGATTCCTCGCGAGTATACGGTGGACGAACACCATGGAGTGAAAAACCCCCTGGGCATGCATGGCTACCGTTTGGAGGTTGAGGCTCATATCATCACCGGTGCTTCGCCCGCCTTGCGAAATCTTAGCCAATGCACTGAGAATGTTGGTATCAACGCCGAGGAATTCATTCTCAATGTGCTCGCCTCTGGCGAAGCTGTTTTAGAGCCCAATGAACGTGAGATGGGAGTTATTGTTGCCGACATTGGCGGAGGCACCACCGATATTGCTCTCTATAAGCAAGGCACAATTTGGTATACCAAAGTCATTCCGATCGGTGGTTATCACATTACCAACGATATTGCCATTGGGCTGCGTGCGCCGTATGAGGTAGCTGAGAAGGTCAAAATCCAATACGGAGACTGCCGTCCCGATCAAATAGACGCAAGCAGTGTCTTCCCTGTTGAGCCATTTGGTGGCGAGAAAATTCAGGTCGGCCGTCAGGATCTGGCTTTCGTAATTGAAGCCAGGGTCGAAGAAGTGTTCAAGCTCATACTGCAAGCAGTTGAGCAATCAGGCTACGAGGGCTTGCTACCTGCCGGCATCGTACTTACCGGAGGAGCTTCCCAGTTGCGTGGCATCGCCGATGTAGCCGAGAGCATTTTGAACGTACCTGCTCGGGTAGCAGATCCACGGAACCTGCTCGGTCTGGTTGATCAACTTCACAGTCCAGCCTACGCTACCAGCGTTGGCCTGTTGCGCTGGGCAATGTCTAATCATCATGTTTTTCGACCTCGAGCTCCTCAGAGACGTGAGCTCGGTCGACGTGTAGGCTCCATCATTAAAACGTTGTTGCCTTGATAAAGTCTATTGTCCGTGAGATGCCTAAAGGCACCAAACGGTTTAGAAAAGTTTTGTAGCGGTATTGTAGATAGTATAGAGGGGTAAGTATGAATCCAAGAAGTAGAACAAGCGATGTACAGAGAATGCCTGAAACCGAGGGGTCAGCGCTCATTCGGGTTGTAGGCGTGGGCGGTGGCGGAAGCAACGCTGTCAACCGCATGATTTCGGAAAATATTGCTGGCGTTGATTTTCTCGCCGTCAACACTGACCAGCAAGCACTAATGGGCAGCCAGGCTAAGCAGCGTATCGCGATTGGTGATCGGACGACCCGTGGCCTTGGCTCCGGTGGAGATCCGGAAATTGGCAATAAAGCAGCCGAGGAATCCATTGAGGAGTTGCACCAGGTATTGCAAGGATCCGATATGGTTTTTGTAACTGCTGGTATGGGTGGCGGTACAGGAACCGGTGCAACACCGGTAGTGGCCAAAGTCGCGCGAGATGTTGATGCACTCACAATAGGCGTGGTTACTCGACCGTTTACATTTGAAGGTGCCCAGCGCGCACGCCAAGCCGAGGCAGGAATTGAACAGCTCAAAGAACACGTAGATACGCTGATTGTCATCCCCAATGACCGGCTCCTGGAAACGGCCGATAAGCGAATTTCTCTCCTTGATTCGTTCAAGCTAGCCGACGATGTATTGCGTCAGGGCATTCAAGGCATAAGTGAGCTCATCACCGTCCCTGGATTAATCAATCTTGACTTTGCAGATGTCAAGACGATCATGTCTTTGGGAGGAGCGGCCTTGATGGCCGTTGGGCACGGAGCAGGCGACGATCGCGCTTCCGAGGCAGCAGAACAAGCTCTTTCAAGCCACTTATTAGATGTAACCATCGATGGTGCAAGGGGCGTACTGTTTAACGTTACTGGTGGCCCAGATATGAGCCTCTATGAGATTAATCAGGCCGCATCTATCATCCGCGAGACTGCGCACCCGGATGTGAACCTAATCTTTGGTGCTGTCATCGACGAAAAGATGGAAGACAAGATCCGAATCACGGTTATTGCCACCGGATTTGAGCATCACATGCCCTTGGTAAGGCCCATCACTCGCGCTGTATCACGGCCCGCCAAAAGAGATTTACCTGATCAGCCGCCGGTGCGTGAGCCCGTGACGGTGAGTGCTTCCGCCAAGCCCTCTTCGTCTAGCCAAAGCCGCTCAAGTCAGCACGCTTATCGGATCAATGACCTAGATGTTCCGGCATTTCTGAGGAAACGTCGCTAATGGTGTTGCCGCCAAGAACACCATCGGCCTGTATTCATACACCAATCAGATAAGATTTTTGCCTGCACTTTCCTAGATGTGGGCTGGAGGTTTCAGTTGAAATTCTTGATTGATCGCTGTGTCCCGGACGTACCCATCTGAGCGTCCGGGGCGGACGGTCATTGGCGCAGTTGCTCGTCAAAATCTGGCCAGCAGACCATTTGGAAATTGAGGCGCAAGACACCTCTCGGGTCACAAGCTCGCAAGGTTCAGTCATCAGTTGCTCCTGAAGACCCGAATCCTTTTGAATAAAGAAGGGTATCGCGTCAATGAATGTTAAGTTCGCGGCATAGTGCGTCTGAAAAGTCTCGTTTAGATAGAGCTGACTGGCATAGGCTCGATCTCCTGATGCCAATCGATCGAGAGCGCCAGGTTCTATAATCTGCGACGGGGGAAATAATACCATAAGCAAATCAGGCTTATGCTGGTTAAGCGAGTATCCATAGTCAAACTTGTTGTGCCCTGGTCTATTGGCGCCCGGGAACGTGGCACGTCGCGCTACAACATGATCATTCTTACCCAACATATCAACAGACGGCCGTTCTGAGAAATAAGGCAATATGCCAGCGGGAAATACTCCAATACTGGTATCAGGTTCGGTGATATCCCGCAAAAGGAGCCCCGTTCGAACCCAGGGCTCCTCCGTCATGCCCATGCAGGCGAAAGTAAAATAGCCCTTGGTGATAGCTTAGAGCAATAGCAGGAGAATGAGCAACCCAGAACTTACCTTCGGATGGCGGTGCTCCAATCCTAGCCAATGTGGAGCCAGAAAGGCCAGCACAGTCAGGATTGGCATCCATGGAGACAAAAACCGTAGCCTGCTGAAATCATCACCGCCAACATAGATGGTTTAAATCAGTAACGGCAATCCCAATAACCACAGTGAACGGGCACGTCGATTATGTGAAGCCACTATTCCTACAGTGGCTACAACCCAGAGCAGCGCGATCCAAGGAAAGAACCGCACCAAGTGACGAACCCAAAAAAGCCAGCGTGACTCCCAGGCGCTGATCTTGAGATAGTAAGTATTTGGCATCGGATAACCATAATAGATCATTCCTTGGCCATTACGAAAAGGAAACTTATAAATTATTCGTGCTTGAAGACGAACACCCTTCTCTTATCGTTGCATTTATCTAGTGTGCTGCGAATGCGTCTAAAGTGTAACCCAAAAATGGTTGTTCAAGGACATAAATTGTCGTGAAAATTTTAAGGTTGGTTGACCAAAATGCACCTTGCAACTCCTAATTCGTAATGCTATAATCTATCACTCGTTGCGCCACATGTGGGGGTTTAATTACTAGTATACCCCATATATGGTGGCAAATCTTCCTTGACCCCGGAGACACCAATACCTGGGGGTTCAAAGGCAAAAGGAGCAAATTATGAGATGCCCGTACTGTGGCCACAAAAAAACTCGCGTCATCGACACCAGTCATGATACGCGTGGTGGTACGCGACGACGGCGCGTCTGTGATGGCTGTCAGCAGCGCTTTAGTTCATATGAACGGCCGATTCTGGCGACCCCAATGTTGATAAAACGCGACGGTACGCGTGAGGAATACTCAAGGGAAAAGTTAATATCTGGACTTTGGGTCGCATGTGCCAAACGGCCGATTTCAACGGCCGATGTGGATCGCATTGTCGGAGAAATCGAGGCCGAACTACAACAGATTGGTCGGTCTGAAGTGAAGAGCCGCTACGTAGGAGACTTGGCCATCAGGAAACTTAAAGAACTTGACGAAGTAGCCTACGTCCGCTACGCCATCGTATATCTGGGTCTTAGCGACCTGGAATCCATTCGCAACGAAATAGACACACTATTAGGAGAATAAGCTCTTGCATATGAGCAGCCGAAATGTGGCTACTCATGTGCAAAAGAAGCAATATCGTATGCCTGCAGATGCTATTGGCTCGAAATCAAACGCGGCCTCTCTCAGCAACTGGGCAGCAATAATCTCGATGAAAATTTCTATTTACCGGCCCATTCTTAAACAATCTGGCGGTAATTCATTATAGTCAAGAAGGAGCAAAACCATATGTCAGAGCAACCAACACCAACAGGCGTCATTGCCAACAAAAACAAAACGCCAGATCGCAGCAGTCGACTTCAGAGCAAGAATGGCTTTAAAACAGATAGCATCTACTTCAAGGTAAAGGTACCGCAGCAAATCGTAAAACGAGACGGCCGTATCACCAGCTTTGATGTCGATCGTATTGACAAAGCACTGCGCCGCTGTTACAGCAGTTTACAGAACGAGCCAAAGACATCGGTAACTGAGATCACCAGGCAGGTCGTCAACGTCGTGGCTGCCAAATATGATCTCCCCACCGTGGAAGGCGTGCAGGATATTGTCGAGATGGTTCTGCAAGCAGCCGAGGAGTATGAAGCCGCAAAACACTACATTCTGTATCGCGCCGAGCACGCAAAAATGCGTACGCAGCGTCCGGTATCGGACGAAGTGCGAGACGCTTTTGCCGCATCTGACAAATACTTTCCGACCCAGCTGCAAAAATTCCAATTCTACGATAAATACTCCCGTTTCAACTATGATCTTGGCCGCCGCGAAACTTGGATTGAAACAGTAGATCGAGCTGTCGATTATCTACGTGAATTGTCTGAATACCGGCTACCACAAGAGACATACACACGTATTCGCCAGGGTATCCTGGATATGAAGGTCATGCCCTCCATGCGTCTTCTCGCCATGGCTGGTCCTGCTGCAAGACGAAACAATATCGCCATTTACAACTGCTCTTATATGCCGGTAGACAGTATCGACTCCTTTGTTGAAGCGTTGATCATCTCCATGAGCGGCTGTGGCGTAGGCTACTCTGTCGAACGGCAATATGTAGAAAAATTCGCTAGAATTACTCGTCAAAATGGCTCACCGGCTTCAACCTTTGTCGTTCCTGATTCTTCCGAGGGCTGGGCCAAGGCGCTTCGTGTCGGACTTGAAGCATGGTTCTATGGCGACGATGTTCTATTTGATTATTCAGAAGTTAGACCTGCCGGAGCACCTTTGCGAGTAAAAGGAGGAAGAGCATCAGGACCAGAACCTTTGCGTAAGATGTTGGACTTTGCCCGGACAAGAATATTAAGCCGGCAGGGTGGTTTTCTGCGCCCACTAGACGCGCACGATCTCATGTGCGCGGTAGGTGATGCTGCTGTCTCCGGCGGCGTGCGTCGTACTGCCATGATCTCGTTATTCGATTATGACGACAACGAAATGCGTTATTGTAAAGACGGCGATTTTTGGCGAAATAACAGCCAGCGCTGGAACGCTAACAATTCGGCAGTTTGGCCAGAACGCGAATTAACCCAAACCGAGATCACCCGCTTTGTTCTCGACATGGTCGAGAGCGGACGCGGGGAACCAGGCATATTTAACCGTAAAGCGGCCATTGAAAGTCGTACCGAGCGCCGAGCGCCAGCAGCATTCGGAACAAACCCATGTGGAGAGATCATATTGCGGCCGTTTCAATTCTGTAATCTTACCAGTGCTGTCGCTCGTCGAGATGATGATTTTGAGATTCTGCGCGATAAAGTAGAGTTGGCAGCCATCATCGGCACCATTCAAAGCATGGCCACACATTTTCCAGGTTTGCGTCCTGAATGGGGCAATAATTGTCGCGAAGAAAGACTGCTAGGCGTTGACTTGAACGGACAAATGGACAGCTCCGTTGCCCAAGACCCTGAAGTCCAGCAGCGCCTGCGCGAAGCCGCAGTTGAAACGAACCGCCATTATGCCAGTCTGTTGGGTATCAAACAATCCACCTCCGTAACCGCCGTCAAACCATCTGGGAACTCAAGCCAACTGCTCAACTCATCATCTGGTCTACATGCTCGTTGGGCGCCGTACTACATCCGCAACGTACGAGTTGGCGCGCATTCACCTGTGCTAAAAGTTCTTCGCGATGCAGGTGTTCCGATGGACCCGGAAAATGGCCAGAATGGCGATAACGCCACGACCTGGGTGATCCATTTTCCGGTTAAATCACCTGATGGCGCCGTCACACGCAATCAGCGTACTGCACTGCAGCAATGCTACTTCTGGTTGCAGAATAAGCTTCAATATACGGAACACAATCCAAGTGTGACGATCACCTACCAGCCGGATGAGATCCTGGACATCATCAAATGGATCTGGGAACACCAGGACAAGATTGGAGGCATGGCATTCCTTCCAGCGTATGATGCCCAGTATGATCAAATGCCCTATATGGAGATTTCAGAGGATGAGTATAACAAACTCAATGGCGAATTTCCTGACATCGACTTCTCAAAAATTTATCGTTACGAAGAAGAGGATCTTACGACGGCGGCCCAGGAATTCGCTTGCCTCGCTGGTGGTTGCGACGTCTGATTCTTTCATTGCGTGCGCCAACTGAATCGCCAGCCACTATTTACAAAGACCTGATCAGTACACGTGCGGGATCAACTGTTCCGCAAAGCCCATCCGATGCGGATCCGGCATCTGTTTTTAGTAGTGATGGCGGCTGATTTACAGCTGTTCTTAACCTTAAGCAAGTTCTAGACGTGCCCGCTGTGAAAACTCCACAGCGGGCACTTTTGTTTTCTGTTCGAGCTGCTTGTATTCACGGCAATTGGCCCGGGCTAGGAAAAGGCCAATCTCGAAAATCGTACGGGCAACGGTCACTATCGAGCCAATTAGGATACCGTTCCAGGCTGTGGTTCGTACCAATCAGCAAAGGACAAGAAACGTTACCTGGAACATCTCCAGCCCCATACGTTACCGCATCAACAATAGTATCATTCCTATCTCGCAAGATGACCTCATCTCCACTATTGCCCAGCCGCAGAAATGTGCTGGGATCTCCCCAAGAAGGATCGTCGACGAGGTTTGGTACGCTCTGCACCGTTTCCAGTATCTCAAAATCAGGCCAAATTCCATACTCGTCCATAAACGAATCTGCACTGGTAGCGACAACCACAACCTCAGCCGGCCCAATCAAGGCAACTTGAGGGAATCGCCGCAGATCTTCGTAATCCTCTCGGTTAAGAGCATCACTAAGACTATAACCGCTCATATCGATTGGCTCTAGCGTTGGATTTACAACTTCTATAAACTCCGTCTCATCGGATCCATACGGATCATAGAGAACCTCACTGATGAGCAGATGCTTCGCAGGCCCCCGAAATTCGTTTAGAATAACCGGCATCCACACTCCCAAAGAGGCATCCTGTTTGAACATATTCGCCAGGAGCTCATAAGCCGCATTTGACTGCACCAGCAGTGCAATTTCGCGGTTGCCCTTATTGGACAGCTCCGAACCGTTCAGACTGCCCACGAAAACGTATCCCTGTCCGTTGATTTCAGCCAACACCATCTTGTTGTGGATACCCAATCCAGTAGGATTGCCAAGGACACACGACAATGTTAACCGTTCTTTATCGGCGATCTCTCTGATAGCACGACACGTGGACGTATTACTTACCTTACTAACAACATCATCAAAAAATCCATCCAACAACAAACGAACCTTTGCCCCGCGCCGCGCCGCCTCTATAAAGGCTTGCAATCGTGGATTGGGATCTACGGTTGCGTCGCTAGTGGAGGCACCCCAGTAAGACCGCTCTTGGAGCTGCTCAATAAGTATTGTATCGCCCGCTCCCGCCGACTCAACCAGGTTCAACAGCCCAGCACCTTCACGAAGGCTGTTCTCGGGTGCTTGCTGAACCTCAAAAGCAAAGGTGCCATAAAAAACGGCCGCTTTAGGGAACCTTACCGCGTACAAACTACCACCACTCTCCAGATCGGGGACAAATCCGGCAGAGGGTGCGCCGTAGATCGGATCTTCAGCATGCCATCGAAAGATATCAATATGGTTTGACTGATCTAAGTCCTTTTCAAACACCTGCCCTACCCGGTCTACCACACCCTTTGCATTTGTTATCAAGATCACGCCCCGCCTACCTAAAGTGCCGTCGCTCTTATCGTCGTCCGGCATACTATTTGGGCTGAGATTCTCGCTGCCAATGGCTACCTGTTTGTTGTCAATCAAGATGAATTTTGCATGCAAGTAACGATACCGATCGTTAATACGCTTATCGTCATCCCGGATCATAAACCAGCACCCTCCCCCAGCCTGCTCAATTTGCTGGCAGATAAATTTCTCTTGCGCGGTCAGGCCTCCAGGCGGGCTCCCTTCAAGCAATAATTTGACCGACACACCCTTCTGGGCAGCGGACACCAACGCATTTCCAATTGTGATATTCTCAATGGTTAGTGACTCAATGTGCACACTTTGTTTAGCCCCATCTATCAGGTTCACGACAGTTTCAAGCGCATTGTCTGGAGCGATGGCTACCCTTAATTCGGCCGTTTCCGTGACTTTCGCCGTAAAGAAAAATGCATCCATATCCCATCCTGGATACATCACCCCTCGGCTGCTTACGGGATCATCTCTATTTTGGGTCCAATCTTCAGCAGAATCACTATCAGGCACCGTGAAACCGCTACTTTGCTCCCGCTTGCGAAAAATAATTTGGCCTTCCCTCGGGAAGAGTCCACCGACAGTATAGGGCTGGACAGCCGGCCCCGACCAGCCAGGTTCGGCCTCATTCCCCTCACCGTACACCAAGACATCAGCAATACGTTGATTGAAATCGACGAGAATCACCTCGTCACCGATGTTGGCGAATCCAGGCCAAGAGGAAACGACAACATCTGGAGCAAACCCAAACTGCCGCAAAAAAGCATCATGACTCTTTGCCAGCCAGATTTTCGAGTGTGGCTGAAGGACCGTGCCTGGCGGCAAAACTACCTCTGATACGCCGCCATCTCCCAGCGACCACCCGCCCAAATCAACGGCCGTCTCCCCCACATTCCGTAATGCCACGGCCTCATCCTGATCGTTAAGCTCATAGCCATCATAGAGCACAGCATCAATGATTATCGCGCCGCTCTCGTTGAGCATACTTGTTTGTACAGCAAGGAACTCGCGCTCCCACCCAACAAAAAAGACAAGCGGCAATAACGTTGAAACCAACAACCAGCTAATTCGCTTGAGCATGGCACGTTCCCCCAGTTCTCGCTCGCTGTCCCTAACTCGAGACTAGGGACAGTTGTCGCGTCTATCAACCACCCGGGACATCCTCATTCCCCGCTTTCAGAACATCTTCCGGCGTGAGGGTATCCAAAAATCGCTTATCCTCTTCAGAAAGGCTCGTCTTCAGCAATAGCTCAGGCCTGCGCCGCCAAGTTCGCCGCAATGCTTGCTGCCGCTTCCAATCCTCGATTCGCGCAGCATGTCCGGACAGTAAAACTTCTGGCACCGCCCAACCACGGAACACTTCAGGCCGCGTATATTGCGGTCCTTCTAGAAGTCCCGTCGCATAGCTGTCGCGTTCGGCCGCGCCCTCAGCTCCCAAAACACCGGGAATCTGGCGAGTAACCGCATCTACAATAACCATGGCTGCCAGCTCGCCACCGGTGAGCACATAATCACCTATGGAGATCTCATCCGTAGCGAGATGCTCACGAACTCTTTCATCCACACCCTCATACCGTCCACATATGAGCACCAGCCGTTCTTCACCTGCCAATTCCTCCGCTATGTCTTGCGAAAAAGTCCGGCCTTGCGGCGTCAGGAGGATAACCGGTATTGATTTGAAGGCGATGTCCTCCCCATCTAAAACAGACTCTACAGCCGCGAATAGAGGTTGCGGCTTAAGCACCATACCACCACCGCCTCCATAGGGCGCCTCGTCGGTGACACGGTGTTTGCCGCGCGCATAGTCGCGAATGTTGTGCAATTTTACCTGCAAAAAACCGGCATTTTGGGCGCGCTGGAGCATGCTGCGATTGAGATATCCGGGAAACATCTCTGGGAACAGTGTCAGAATATCAACCTTCATATGACTAGTATCGGCGCCTGCGAACCCGGTGTCAAGTGCCTAATTGGCTTGTCACTCAGATCACTATCGTCGTTTAGGTTCCAGCCCAAGTCTCAATGGGATATAATGGTTTGGCAATCTCACTTATTACTCTGTTAACCAAGTTTCTGTCGTTTTCAGGGAAACCGAAATGTAATCGCCCTAGTGTAAGAAACCGCGAAGTTTCTGGGAAATTTGGGAAATCATCTTGTTAACAGGGTACTTATTTCCTAGTAGGGTAAGGATCATTTATGCGAGTACTTATCACGGGATCATCCGGGCAACTTGGCAAAACATTACAAACACAATTATCAGCTCACATACTCGCTCTTGTTGATCTGCCAGAAGTAGACATAACTGAACGCGAACAAATCTTTGCCATAGTAGACTCGTTTCGTCCCGAGGTGATTGTCCACTGCGCAGCCTATACAGATGTAGACGGAAGTGCTCAAAATCCCAATCTCGCCTACCTAGTAAATGGACTGGGTACCCAGAATGTTGCCCTCGCCTGTCAACGTGCTGATGCGGAAATGGTTCATATCAGCACCAATGAGGTATTCGCAGGGGATAATCCGCGAGGTTATCAGGAGTGGATGGAGCCAGGGCCAATAAACGCCTACGGCCGTTCCAAAGCAGCAGGAGAGATCCACGTTCGCAATATCTTACGCCGGTTCTACATAGTACGCACAGCCTGGCTCTATGCGCCAGGGGGTCGAAATTTCATTCACGCAATCATGCACAAAGCCCAGCAAACCGGCCAGCTACGAGTCGTGGCCGATGAAATCGGCAATCCCACATATTCCGAGGATTTGACAGGAGCCATCGTCAAATTGATATCCACGCACCAATACGGCACCTATCATTTTGTCAACGAAGGAGCATGTTCACGCCTCGAATTTGCCTTGGAAGTGTTGCGACTAGGAGGGTTAGAGAGTGCCGAAGTATCCCCAATTCTTGGCAGCCAATATGCACGAGCCTCCACGCCACCACCCTTTGCCGCGCTAAACAATATCGCGGGAGCGGCCATCGGTATTACGCTGCGGCCCTGGCAAGAAGCGCTTGCAGAATACATTGACCAATACGTGCCACGGCAATGAAACACAGTTGCAGCAGCATAATTTAGTAAGTCGGCAGGCCCAGATCGGGCATCGGGCCACCTTGCATGACCGCATCAAGAGCAGCAACAGTTGCCTCCCGATCATCCCACGCATACTCCGTGGTACCAAAGCACATTGACTGCTCATGTCCCTTTCCACATATCAAAACGACGTCGCTTGTCTGAGCCAATGTGAGCGCGAAGTAGATTGCCCTGCCACGATCCGGCACGCGCCAGAAAGTACTACCCTCCTTTGCACCGTGCTCGCGACAACCATCGGCCATCATTTCCAGAATATCATCCAGAGCTTCATCCCGCGGATCTTCGGCCGTCAACACGGTCAAATCCGCCATGCGAGCCGACACCCCCGCCATGAGTCGTCGCTTCTCAATGTCCCGTTTTCCTGCGCTGCCAAAAACCGTTATGATACGGCCGTCGCTGATCTGCTTGACTGCTTGAATCGCCTTCCCCAACGCATTAGGCGTATGGGCGAAATCTACAATGACTTGAAATGGCTGGCCGCGGTGAATACGCTCCATCCTTCCACTGATTTCCGCGACCGATCGCAGTCCTTCTTGGATACCCTCCGCCATAACCCCTAATGCGAGCGCCGTCGCAGACGCGGCCAGCATATTGTAAACGTTAAACTCGCCCGCTAAAATTGAGGAAACTGCAACAGAACCGCCAGACGGCGGTCCGGCTTGCGCATTAAATCGCAGCAGGAATCGTGTTTCCTTTGGCGAGTAGACGATCTCGGCTGCCTGAACATCCACGTTCTCGCCCAAACCATATGTCAATCTAGTGGCTGTTGTGACAGTGCTTAGTTGGTTATACGATGAATCGTCCCGGTTTAGCACGGCCGTCTTGACCGTGCCTTGCTTATACATGTTTTCACTTTCCAGATGCCAATCTTCCATCGTCAAATTCTCGAACAAGCTGGCCTTTGCCGCGAAGTAACGATCAAAATTTCCATGATAATCCAGGTGCTCATGCGTGATATTTGTGACCACCGCTACATCAAAGTCAATCGCGCCGACCCTGTGCTGGGCCAATCCATGCGAGGTTGATTCGACGATGCAGTGTGTGAGACCAGCATCCACCATGCGGCGTAGGTAACGTTGTACCTCTTGCGCTTCAGGTGTGGTAACATGCAACGCCAGGGGTTCTTCTTGGCCTCCAATCACCGCTTTTATGGTACTGAGCAGCCCAACCCGGAGTTGGTTTGCTCGTAGGATAGAAAAGAGGATGTTCCCTGTGGAAGTTTTGCCATCTGTGCCCGTAATGCCAATCATCACAAGGGCACGACTGGGAAATCCGTACCATGCTGCCGCCAACCAGGCTAGCGCTAGCGCCGTATCCGGCACCTGCACGTACGCCACCTCTTCTGGGATCTTCAAGTCCAGGGACTCTTCTGTGCGTTCGCCAAGGATCATACTGGCCCCAAGGTCAATCGCCTTCCCAATATAGGGATGACCATCGCTAGTTTCTCGCACACGGGCGACAAAACAAGATCCAGGGGTCACCTCGTTGGTCTTCTCCGTTAGCCGGTTAATCAACACATCCGAACCATTATAGTCAGGTGGCTGCGGCAGATTTGTGCCTTGCACAACCTTTCGCCACGCTGTCAAAAGCTGCTTTAGGCTTTGATCAGTTTGATTCATTAAGTCTTACTACCTTATTTGACAGGAAGGTGAAGGTGGTTAGAATCCAAATTACACGGTCGGACATTGAATAAGTTGCCATCTTTCTGCGGTCATTTGGTGTTAGAGATAATAATTGGCAATTTTCATATAATTGAATCAGCAAGATCAACCTCCCATTCCAAACAAATGTCCGGCTAAGAACGAATCATGAAATAGTAGAGTCACGCCATGAGCGAATTATTAACACGTTTCACCAGTTGCGGCCGTTGCAGTCTTTTCTTAGCCGCTTATAGATTGAGCCATGACGACGATGTTCTCGATACAGCATCTCGTGAAATTGATAAGGGCTGGCTTGCGTTACCATGGGACCAATCCGTCCGTAAGTTGATCAACAAAAGCTACGGCTGCCGCATAGACGTTGAATCCTACCACTTCGAAAGCTGCTGTCCCGAATGTCTGGGCCAGTTTAGATACACCAAACCCGAACCCGATCAACCCGCATATTTGCTGGTCAAAGTCTGATTAGCTCCACAAATCGCCTTGGAGTGATCGCTTTAGCGATGAGATGGCTGAAGCCATTACTCCCAACAATTTTCATTCATTGCGGTGCGCCGCGGCGCGTTTCATCTTCTTCGAGGTTGGAGTGATCGCTTTAGCGATGAGATGGCTAAAGCCATTACTCCTAACAATCTTCATTCATGGCGGCGTGAGTCGTCTCCTCTGTCTTACCGCTTCAAACAAAATGACGGCCGTAGCCACAGCCACATTCAACGATTCTGTCCTTGCCTGCATCGGGATAGAAATTGAATTATCGGCCAACGTACGTGCCATCTCGCTTGCCCCGTGCGCCTCATTGCCCACGATAAGGGCCGCCGGATTACGCCATTCCACGGCCGTATAGGGTACTCGGGCATCTGCTGCAGCCAACCATATCTCTATTCCTTCACAGGTTCTGGCGATTTCCGCCCAGCTTAGGCGCCGTGTTGGCAAGCGTAAATGTGATCCCATTGCTCCTCGTACCACTTTTGGATTATACAAATCGACGCATCCGGGGCTTAGCAAAACAGCATCGACGCCTGCAGCTCCCGCCGTGCGCAAGATCGTCCCCAGGTTGCCAGGGTCACTGACCCCATCCAGGATCAACAGCAGCGACGCTTTCGACGGAATATCAAGAGAAATGAAATCAACGACGGCAAGGGCACCAGGGGGCGTTTCAGTTGCGCTCATGACCGACATCACGTTATCCCGCACCGGTTGTTTCTTTGCGCTAACTTGAGCAAGGATGTCCGCGTGATCCGCCTCTGCTAACCATTTCTCCGTATAGTACACCTGGCGCAATCCTGTCGCCTTTGCCGCCAATTCCACTAACCAGCGTTTTCCTTCCGCCACAAATACCTGTTCGCGCGCACGAAAACGTCTATCCGTCTGTAGACGGCGCACGTACTTGACATTTGGATTGAAGAGGCTTGAGATCATGGCCGATATTGTATCGTTTTTGCTCGTTACGGGTTAATATTAGTGGTGAATCAAGGAGAAATTTGGAGAGAAGCATGGAACAGATAAAGGGCCTGTACAGAATCAGTCGTCCATTCACAACCTTGACCGGCGCTTTGGCCGTTGTACTGGGGGGTTATGTCGCCGGAACAGGGGAATGGTTCAACGTGATGCTGGCTGTACTGGCGACTATTCTAGTCTCTGCCTCGGCCAATGCCTGGAATGATTATCTAGATATCGAGATCGATCGTATCAATCAACCGACTCGGCCGTTACCCGCCGGGAAGGTCAACCCCCGCCTGGTAAAATATTACTCTTTTGGTCTTGCACTCTTGTCACTTTTAATTGCAGCTTTCATCAATTTACCATCCTTCCTAATTGTACTCATCGCCAATCTACTTCTGTATATTTATTCCCTTAAGCTTAAAAGTACCGTCTTGTTAGGCAACATCGTCATAGCCTTCACCTCGGCCATGAGCGCCGTCTTTGGCGGCGTCGCAGCCGGCAACGCAAAACCTACCATCTGGCTCTTCTTAATTATTTTTGTTGCCATCCTGGGGCGCGAAGTGCTTAAAACGCTGGCAGATTATGAAGGCGATCTAAGTGAAAGTGTGCGTACCATATCTACAGTTTGGGGTCGCAAAGTTGCGCGAATCGTCTTCTATGTCCTGGTGATCGCCACCGTTATTATGATGCTGATGCCCTACGTGCTAGAAATATACCAGCCAATATACGGCTATCTGGTTCTACTAGGCGTCTTACCTGTCATCATATTCATTATGTTTCGTGTTAGCCGTTATCACACCGGCCCACAGCTAGAAAAGCTCAGCCAGCTCATGAAATATGACTTTCTATTTTGGTTTGTTGCCGTCTTGCTTGGCGCAGCCGCGTGAGGCAAATCTGCTGACAGCTGTCAGCCGCAAAGCTCTATCGCTCTTCGATTTCCTTAAAGGATTGGGGGTCCATAAACCAGGATTGGCTATTGAATAGTGGAATCCCATCCTCTACCATTGTGTTGCGCGCTACATACTCCCCATTTCCCCGCAAAACATAAGCCTTGTCCGTGTCCTGCAAATAAACTTGCAGCACATTGTCCAAGATCTGTTGGCGAAGCGTAGGATCCTCAATAGGAAACAGCACTTCCACGCGACGGTCAATATTGCGAGGCATCAGATCCGCACTGCCCACATACATTTCCGGTGAGTCGCTATTATGGAAGTAATAAACGCGACTGTGCTCTAAATAACGACCGACAATGCTGAAGACGCGAATATTCTCGCTAATCTCCGGCAAACCAGGGCGCAAACAACATATACCGCGGATGATCAGATCCACCTTTACGCCTGCTTGGGAAGCCCGGTAAAGTGAACGGATTATCTGCGCATCAACCAACGAATTGGACTTGATGATGATATGGCCATCTTCCCCATGCTCTATTTCACGCTCAATGAACTCCAGCATCCGCTGCCTTAAATTGACAGGGGCGACCAGGTATTTTCGATATTCTCGTTGCTTAGAATAACCCGTAAGATAGTTGAACAATTCTGTCGCGTCCGCGCCGAACTCTTCATTTGAAGTCATCAGCCCAATATCCGTATAAAGACGCGCCGTGATCGTGTTGTAATTGCCGGTCGAAAGATGCACATAGCGGCGAATGCCTTCCCGCTCGCGGCGCACCACCAAACACATCTTACAATGCGTCTTCAGGCCAATAAGCCCATAGACAACATGTACGCCCGCTTTCTCCAGCGCCCGCGCCCATTCAATATTACTCTCCTCGTCAAATCGTGCCTTAAGTTCAACCAGCACCGACACCTGCTTGCCATTCTCGCGCGCCTTCATAAGCGCCCGTACGATTGGCGGGTTTGGCCCTACCCGGTACAGCGTTTGCTTGATCGCCAGCACCTTCGGGTCCTCGGCTGCCGCGTTGATATAATCTATAACCGGTCCAAAGCTTTCAAATGGCCGGTGAATAAACACATCCCGCCGGCGCAGCGTATCAAATACATTCTCCTCCGGCCGGCAGCCGTCAGGCAATTTAGGCTGGAAGACCTCATCTTTCAAGTCGAGACGCTCCAACGAGTGCAGTTGCCATAAGCTGCTCAAGCCCAACGGTCCATCAGTCGTATAAACGTCATAATTACTAAGCCGCAAGTTCGTAATGAGGGTTTCTCGTATGTCCTCGGGCGTCTTTTCCGCAATTTCTAAACGCACAACCGAACCAAAATGCCGCCGCCGCAGATTTTCCTCCATGGTCAGCAGCAGATCATCCGCTTCCTCTTCCTGGATCTCCATATCCGTGTTGCGTGTAACGCGGAACGGATAAGCGGCGACAATTTCCATGCCCGGGAACAGGCGATCGAGATTGGCTGCAATTACCTCCTCTACCCAAACAAACTTCTGTTCCGTGGGTGTCAGCAGTTCGTCCGGATCGATCGGTTTCAAGGGCATCAAACGCGGCAAGATCGACGGCACCTTAACCCTGGCGAAGCTAGTCTTGTTTTTGGCAGGATCCTTGATCATGACCGCTAGATTGAGGCTCAGGTTGGATATATGCGGAAAGGGGCGGCTGGGATCAAAGGCCAAAGGTGTCAGGACTGGGAAAATCTCCCGCTCAAAATAGCCGCGCAATTTTTGCTGCGACCGTTTTTTCAGATTGTCATAACTGTCTACTTTTATGCCCGCTTCTGCCAACTGGGGATATAATAGGTCAAGCCAAATTGAATTGCTTTCTGCAAACAGTTGGGTAACCACACGATGAATGGCCACGAGTTGTTCACGAGGTGTTAAGCCGTCAGCTTTACTTCCCGTGATACCCAACAACATTTGCTGCTTTAAGCCGGAGACGCGCACCATGAAGAACTCATCCATATTGGTGGAAAAAATGGCCAGGAACTTCACCCGTTCCAGCAAAGGGTGTTCAGCGTGGCATTCATGCAATACACGCCGGTTAAACTCAATATGGCTCAACTCGCGGTTTATATAGAGGCTTGGCACCCGCAAATCGATTTCGCGAGATTCCAACTCTAGTCGTTCGGACCCGTTGCCTGTGGTCGTTTCAAGTTCCGCTGTGCCGGTCTGTTCCATGATGACGCTCCTTTTGAGCTGAGAGGTCAATAGATGATTTTAAGATCAGGACATAATATTAAGCCATTATACATCATTTTCCTTGCATTGCTTATGGTAAGTTGCAGTGACCAAGATGCATCACCTAATCAAATGCAGGCAGGGCAGCTTAGACCCACTATACCGCCTGAATGGCTAACCAAGCCCCCTACACCTATCATCACCCCTTCTGCCCTTGCCATCGCCCAGGCCACTGTGCTCAATCCGGTCGATACGCCGACAAGCAGAGCGGAGCCAACGCTGCCAGCCGACGGGGAAACGGCCATTCCCACTATTGCGACGAACCCTACCTCCACCCTAACACCTACCCCCTTTATAGTTCCCACCGCCGCCTTGCCGCGCCAATTAACCCTATCGGCCTTGCCTGGCGTGCCTGCTGATCTGACCAATGCCGTCCGCCAATTAGCCGAGACGCGGCCCAATGATTTTCTTTGGGTCGAACCAGGCAGCGCAGCGGCCGATATAAGCCTGCAAGTGGGCGAAGGAATACCCCTGGCCAACTGGGTATACGTTGTCGCTGCCCCATTCCCTACCATTGCCGATGGCCTGACCTTTGAAGATGTGCAGGCCCGCTGGTCAGGAGAATCATCCGCCGAAGGTCCGCTGATCGTAAGCGCAAACACGGCCGCCACATTCGCGCCGGCATGGGGTGCTCCCGCCGCGACAGTCTTGCAGCATAGCTCTGACGACCTAAACGAAACATTATGGCAGCAGCGACCATCGCTGGCCATATTACCCTTCGACAAACTAACGGCCGATTTAAAAGCGCTGCAGCTAGATGGGACATCTCCTTTGTGGTCAGATTTCACCATCGAGGGCTATCCGCTTCTCGTCACCGTTGGCGTATCCGGTGAGGAAGAGGATATTTCCAGTTTCCTCTCAGCCTGGACCATGCCCTCGACCAACCGCGATCCTGCTAAACTGACGCATGTAGCCATGACCGGCGTTACGGCGCTCGTTCGCGCCACCGCCTCTCAGATGGAAAACGATGGCATCTTGACCCCAGCCGAGGATGTGGGACCGGTGCTGCAGGCTGCCGATATAACACACGTCAGTAATGAGGTATCTTTTGCCGAAGATTGCCCTGAACCCAGTCCAGTTGGCGGTACAACCTTCTGCTCCCAAGATGACTATTTTGCTTTGTTGCAGGAGATCGGCACTGACGTCGTCGAACTGACCGGCAACCATGTAAACGATTGGGGGCCCGACAGCATGAAACATTCTCTAGAACTATACGAAGGGTCCGGCATGATGTACTTTGGCGGCGGGCGTGATCGGGAGGACGCCGCACAACCCGCCCTATTTGAGCACAATGGCAACAAAATCGCCTTCGTAGGCTGTAACCCGGTAGGTCCCAATTATGCCTGGGCCGGATCAGCCGACCCCGGTTCGCGCGCCTGTGGCCCCGAATTTCGCGACCAAATTAGATCGCTCGTTGAGCAAGGATATCTCGTGATCGCCACCCAACAGTACTACGAGTTTTACCACTACGCAGCCACCAGCCAGCAAAAAGAGGATTTCCAGGCGCTCGTTGATGCTGGAGCCGCGGCCGTATCCGGAAGCCAGGGCCATCACGCCCAAGGCTTTGATTTCCACAATGGGGCCTTCATCCATTACGGCCTGGGCAATTTATTCTTCGATCAGATGGATATGCTGGGCACGCGGCAGACATTTGTCGACACCTACACCATCTACGACGGCCGGTTGCTAAACGTCGAACTTTGGACCGGCCTGATTGAAGATTTTTTCAAACCGCGGCTGATGACGGCCGAAGAGCGCGAGCAGGCTCTAAATGCCGTCTTTGCGGCCAGTGGATGGTAAAAACACAGAAACAAGCAGCCTATTTTTCTTTGGTAAACAAGGCAAAACTGATATAATTTCCAGAGTCTTCTTGGCCCCATAGCTCAATTGGCAGAGCAAGCGACTCTTAATCGCTAGGTTCTAGGTTCGATTCCTAGTGGGGTCACTACCCGTATGGAAGGTCACCGATAAACATTCGGTGGCCTTTTCTTGTATATTGCTGATATTGGATTTTGAAACCATATCCGTAAATTGGTGCTATTTGCTGAGATGTTGTCAAATGTTGTGGATCGACACTAAATCAGCGGCGCCTTCCTGAACCTTTAAAACGGCCTGCTTAGCCTCTTCAGGCATGTCAGGCAAATTCGTGTATTGCCAGCCGGGAACTCCACGCCCGCATGGACTAAGGCGACCAAATGTGGTGAGTTTACTCGCCGCCACCGGTTTTCTCCGTCAAATAACAACTTGAAGGCCATGGCC
>JAACFF010000030.1 GCA_009937635.1 Chloroflexota bacterium | reverse complement strand
TTGTTTCTTCGTCACCGGCTCCGCTCAACATGATTATTGGTAAATTTGGTACACGCTTGTGGGCTTCTTCACAAAACTTAAAGCCATCCATACCTGGAGGCATGTTGATATCGACGACAGCCAGGTGCGGAATGCGGCCCAACTTAATCAAATTGAGGGCATCCTCGCCAGAAGCGGCGGTGAAAACGTCAAAATCGGCTCTATTCAAAATGTTGCGGACAAGCGTCTGGACTATGGGATCATCGTCTACCACAAGAATTCGCTGCATATCCATGTCCATTTTCCTTGTCCTCCTTGGACTGTTTTCTTAATCCCGCCTTTCACAATTTCATATTTCCCATTGTAATTGAGTACCCAAACTCATACAAGTGAAACTTGTTACCTGCTGCCAGTATTTGTGTCAGAAATCCCCTCTATACTATTGTTAAGAAATAAATATAAGCAAGGAAGGGCAGCATGTACGACAATTATCAGAAGTGGAAAACGACACCAGTTAGCATCCAGCCGGACGTTTCGATCATTGTACCGGCATATAATGAAACTGAACGGCTCATACCGACTATCGGCGCTATTGCATCAGAGATGAGTGATTTGGGCCTCGAATGGGAAATGATAATTGCTGATGATGGTTCAACAGATGACACAGCCGCCATCGCTGAATCTCTAGAATTAGTTAATTTGCGAGTGCTCCGTGCGCCGATTAATGGGGGCAAGGGCAGCGCTGTAAGGCGCGGTATGGCTGACGCACGTGGCCAGTACATCCTGTTTACTGACGCCGATAACTCAACACCGATTGAAGAAATCGCCAATCTGCTGACCAAAGTAAAAGACGAAGGTTACGATTTGGCTATCGGGTCACGTGCCTTCTCTGGTGGTACAGAAGCAAACAAATCACCTTTGCGGCAGCTGATGAGTAATGGCCTGCGCTTGATGGTGCGAAACATCTTTGGCATTCAAGTACGTGATTCTCAATGTGGGTTCAAGCTCTATACAAGAGAAGCAGCCGACAAGATCGTCCTGTCTCAAACGATTATGGGGTTCTCGTTTGATCTGGAACATCTTTACCTGGCGCAGAAATACGATCTAGATATTGCTGAAGTACCTGTTCAATGGATAGATGCGCCGGGATCAAAAGTTGATGCACGCAAAGAGGTACAGCGTTTTATACGCGACCTTATGAAAATTAAGTTGAATGATTGGAGAGGGAATTATGAACTCAGCATCTAGTAACCTACGAATCGCTGTTGTAACGACACATCCACCAAGTAGAAACACGCTCAATGAATATGGATTCCACTTGGTAAAGGCACTGCGCCAGAAAGAAGAAGTTGCGGAAATCGTATTGCTGGCTGAAGAACTATCTGCCGGTCAAGCCTACTCTTTTGAAGATCCTGGCGTGCCGGTTACTGTTGACAGCTGTTGGAAATTCGGCGACGCTGGGAACGCTTTGCGGATACTGGCTGCGGTGAGGCGTCACAAACCTGACGTCGTCTTGTTCACGATACAATTTGCCACTTTTGGCCCTGACAAAGCAACGGCCGCGTTAGGCCTATTAGCTCCTTCTATGATTAAAGCAGCCGGCTATCCGACGATAGTATTGCTGCACAACATTATGGAGACCGTAAACCTGCAAAGCGCTGGTTTCGTCAATAACGCGTTCGCCGCTGCTGCGATACGGCAGATTGGTCGGCAGATGACGAAGCTCCTACTGCGCGCTGATCTGGTTGCCCTGACCATTCCCAAGTACGTGGAGATTTTAGAGGGCGAATATGAGGCTGACAACGTAATCTTGGCGCCACATGGATCGTTCGAGACCCCACCCCCACCTAGCTACGATCTGCCTCCTGGCCCACAGCGCATTATGACCTTTGGAAAATTTGGCACATACAAGAAAGTTGAAAAGTTGATAGAGGCCACACAACTCCTGCGCGCCAACGCGCATCCGGATAGTGAATTGATCATCGCCGGTACAGACAGCCCTAATACTCCCGGATATTTGCAGAACGTTGCCGAGAGTTGCGGGATTGACGACGGCATTACTTTCACTGGATATGTTGAAGAGGAAGATGTTCCTGGCCTATTTCAGGACGCTGCTGTAGTGGTTTTTCCCTATACTAGCACGACCGGCAGCTCCGGTGTGTTACACCAGGCGGGAAGTTATGGGAAAGCGGCTGTATTACCTAAGATTGGAGACTTTGCTGAACTTGTGCAAGATGAGGGGTATACAGGCGAATTCTTTGAGCCAGATGATACTTTGAGCTTGAAAGAAGCGATCGGCCGAATTCTAGATGATCCGGAACGGCGCAGGCAAATTGGACAGCAAAACTATGGGGCATCCTGCGGTCTGCCCATCAGCGAGGTCGCTGACTGGTACCTGCTGCATATGCAGCAGCTGCTGGAAGAAAAAGGAAATAAAAAATGAAAACACAAACGAAAGAATTTGAGGGTATTCCCGTTCTGGAACTATCAGGACGTTTTGATGCACATACTGTCCCTCAGGTGAGTGATTGGATCAAGATAAAAATGACGGATCAGCCACATTTGGTGATTGACCTTGTGAATGTGACCTTTGTCGACTCAGCTGCCTTGGCAACGCTGGTTCAAGGGATGAAGCAGTGTCGAGAGCAGGATGGTGATTTGTTGCTCTGCAGGCTTGCCCAACCCGTGCGTATAATTTTTGAATTGACCCGCCTAGATCGCGCCTTCGCTATTTTTGACAGTGTGCCTGCAGCGGTCGCGGCATTGAAGTCTGAAGCAGCGACTGCATGATTGCTGCCCCCATCTGAAAGTTATTACCATGGATTATCGGCAAACGCTCCTATCCGTTACCGCAGAACTCGTCACTGCACAGGATCAATTGTTGGCGCTTTATGAGTTGAGCAACGTCATGCGACGGCAATCCAGTCTGCATGAGGCTTTACAGCAGATAGTTAAGTTGACATGCCGGACGATGCTTGCAGAAAAGTGTGCGATCCGACTTGAAGTTCCTGGACGCGATCGGGCGGTTGCATGGTTTCCCGAATTAGAACCAAGTCGAGGATCTTTCGAAAAGTGGCTTGGACATGAGCCAGACCATGATCGTTGGTCAGTCAGGGACAGGGAAGAAGATGAGAATAGTATTCTCCTATTACCACTCAAATTTGAAGAAAAAATAGCCGGTTTCATAATCTGCATTCGTTCACAAGGGGAGCCATTTGCATCCCCGGAAGGGAAGCTCGGTCAAGCGCTAGCCAATCAAGCGATGGCATTTTTGGAAAACATAATTTTGAATGAGGTCAGACTGGAGAATGCCGCCTTGGTAGCAGAATTGCGTGTCGCCAGCGAGGTGCAAGTCAACCTGCTGCCAAAGGTGCTGCCGAGCGTAAACCATGTCGATCTCTGGGGCAGTTCACAACCGGCAAAACAAGTGGGCGGAGATTTCTATGATGCGCAGTATGGCCCTGATGGCACTCTGTACTTCTGCGTTGGCGACGTCTCTGGCAAAGGAATGCCGGCTGCCCTGTTGATGGCCATGCTGTTAATGATTCTGCGTAGTGAGCAGCGAATAGGAAGGAGTAAGAGTCCGGCCCAGTTGTTGGAATACCTCAATCGGGCTGCCTATGATGAGTTAACTGAAAGCGGCATGTTTGCCACGCTTTTCCTGGCTACTTATGATCCTCAGACGCGACTGCTTAAAATTGCTAATGCTGGACATTCGCCAGTCATTTTCCGGCCGCGAGGCGGATCAGCAAGATTGTTGGAAGCTAATAATATGCCGGTTGGTATTTTTGCGGAACTCGCGGCAGAAGAGGAAGAAATAGTCTTGAACCCAGGCGATCTTATTATGGTTGGCAGCGATGGCCTAAATGAAGCGTGTGATGTAGAAGGAAACTTCTTTTCTATCGAACGATTACTGCGCGAGATTGATGGTAGAGCAGAGCAATCAGCAGCAGACTTGGGAAGTGCCTTGGTTGCCTCAGTTTCAGAATTTAGTGCTGGGCAGCCCCAAAGCGACGACCGGACCTGCATTATCGTAAAAAGGGATGACCAATGAGCGGTCAGTCGAAAACGATCAGATTTCAGATACCAGCACAACTTGACGCACTCGTCCAACTTGAAGGGCAAGTTCTTGCACTCATGTCTGAGCTACCCAAGACCCCCAAGAACGAAACCGAGCAATACAATTTTACCCTGGCCTTGCATGAACTTTGCACCAATATCATAGAGCACGGTTATCATGGCTCTCGTGGTGATATTCAAGTTGCACTCACCTTGCAATTTAAACCACAAGTGATTGAGGCTCTCGTTGTCGATTCAGGCGATCCATTTGATAAAACAGCTGTTGCTACACCCAATTTAGAGGAACCACAAGAACATGGTTACGGCTTGTTTCTTATCGAGCAGCTGGTAGACGATTTCAAGTACACGCGTCTTCCAGCGGGCAATCAATGGCAATTGAAGCGAATTCTGAGTTAACAAGATCAGCCTGATCTTTGCTGCAGCAGATGCCTGCCACTTGTTCACTGCACATCATTTACCCCCTCCCATACATGATTACAAATTACTATTGATCTAAGAGAAAGTTCTGATTCTGTTTGTACCAGGCCTCATCGAGCGCCTGAAGCGCATAAGAAAAAAGTTAGCCTATGTTTGAAATGCAACGGCTGTCTACCGTTGGCAGAATAAAACTGGCAAGCAGCTCATGGGCGGATTTGACCCATCATTCTTCCCAATATTCCCGCCCCACAACAATTGCCGTTTTCCCAAATATTAATCCGCTGTACGTGGGCTAGATTCCGAACAATAAGTCTGTCGGCAACAAGACAGATCTGTCAGAAAGTCTGCCAGTAGATCCGGATAACATACAGATAGTCCAATGTTATCAATACTGTAACTATTACGAGGTAAACATGAATTTTCTGATAGAAGAGCAATCGATAAGAATTACCACAATTCAACTGGAAGGTAGAGTTGACGCCTTCAATGCCCCACAGCTGCGCCAAAACGTGAACGATCTTTTTAGTCAAGGGGTCAGCCGGATCGTCTTTGATCTGTCTCGAGTTTCTTTCTTTGACAGTGCAGCAATGGCGGTCTTGGTCAATACGTTGAAGCGTGCCAGAGGACAAGGTGGCGATGTGAAGCTGGTCTGGCCGGAGGCGGACACAGGGCAGCGGATCATCAAGCTAACTAAGTTTGATCGGGTTTTTGATATGAATGATTCCGCCCTACAAGCTCAACAAAGTTTTGGGGGTTGAACATGGCCAGGATAATGATTGCCGATGATTCGCCGGTCAACCAAACTGTGTACGCCTTCATTTTGGAGAAGGCCGAACATGAGGTGCTGCTGGCAGATAACGGCGTTGAAGCTTGGCAACAGCTGCAAGAAGATATCGTAGATCTCTTGATCACCGATATTTCGATGCCGGAAATGGATGGGCCGGCCTTGCTTGGACACATTCGGCAGTCAGCATCTTTGGAAGGATTGCCCGTCGTGATGCTCACGGGAATTGGGGCAGATGATAAAAGACTGCAAAGTCTGGCCGTTGATGCTGATGCTTTGCTAACAAAACCTACAAGTTCATGGGAATTGCTGAGTACGGTAGAGGGACTTTTGGTGCGACGGTCATGATACATAGATTGCGGAAGGGCTTTACGGAAAAGTTGTCAGGGGACCTTTTGGGCGCAGGGGCCATACTTTTTCTTAGTATGACCATCGTCAATGGCGGCAATTATGCCTTCAACTTGATCCTCGGGAGATGGTTGGGTCCAACTGCATTTTCTGATCTCAGCCTAATCGTAACCATCGTATTGATGAGCGGATTTATCACCGCCGCATTTCAATTAACATCAGCCAAGTTCGCGGCCGTTTATAGCGCCGAAAAAGATGAGGAGCGGCTGGCAGCTTCACGGCGCTGGTTGCAGCGTGGTGCTCTGGTTTGTGGGGTTGTGATTCTGTTGGTCTTTGCCGGCGGCTCGCTATTTTGGCAACGTTTTTTCCATACGGAATCAGCTATACCGTTTGTCATCCTCGGTATTGCCCTTCCTGTTTACCTCGTTCAAGGCGTAGATAGGGGTGCCCTACAAGGCCAACTCAGTTTTAAGCGGTTGGCCGGAAGCTACCAGGCTGAGATGTGGACGCGGCTTCTGGCCAGCCTAGTGCTGGTTGGCCTGGGATTATCGGTAGATGGCGCCGTGCTGGCAATTGGTCTCTCTTTTGTAGCAACCTGGTTCATTGCCCGGCGAGTTGGATCTTGGGCCAAGAAAGCGGGAAAGCTTTCAGGTAAAGAGAAAAAAGTTGTTGCTTCTTTTGCCGGACCCGTCGTCCTTGTCTTTGCTGGACAGATATTGATCAGCAACAGCGATATCATCATTGTTAAGCGCTATTTTTCCCCAGAAGCGGCCGGTCAATATGCGGCCGTTGCGCTCATTGGTCGCATTGTCTTTTTTGCCACCTGGTCAATGGTTACTGCGCTGTTCCCAATAGTAGCCCAGAAGCAGCAGCGTGGGGAATCGCACCGCCACCTGCTGGTCATCAGTCTGGGTCTCGTCGCGATTGTCTCGGCCGCCATTATCGCTTTTACCATCATTGCTCCGGAGTTGATTATCAATACGCTCTTTGGACAAGCATATGTATCCGTGGCACCGATGCTCTGGTTATATGCATTAGCTACTGCTCTATATGCCTTGGCAAATGTCGTCGTTAACTACCGGCTTTCAGCGGGTAGAGGAAAGGGAACTTGGATTGCGCTGACTGCTGGTTTGGCGCAGGTAACCCTGCTTTTCATATTCCACGACAGCCTGGAGCAAGTAATTGTGATTCAAATTGTTCTGATGGCCAGCTTTCTTTTTGTCATGCTCATTTGGGATCAATGGCTGGCTCATAAGCAAAAATTCGTCCCTCGGTCGCTCGAAGTTAGTTCTTTATCATTATCACAAGATTCCTCATGATGCCAATTCCTGCACCCTCAACTGCGTTGAATTTTCAGGCAAAACACAGTAGGCGAACCCGACATCAATTACCTTCTCGCCGCCCGGGCATGGGCTCGATTAAGCTCGCTCGCTGCCAGGATATTGGCGTTTTATTTTCGCTCTGTTCTTCCCCGGCAAGAAGCTGCCAGTCAGAAGTGTCAGAAATGCTGTCAGAAAGTTAATCCATAATTGGAATCAACAAGGATCATCCTAGAAGTAAATAATCGACCATATTCTGGACGCGGGTATGGAATTATCACTTACTCCAACATGAAGCCGGCTGATCCTCGAATTCTCACACGACGATTATTGATTATATGTTATATTAGCAAGCAGTTGAAGGAGTATGGTAATGGGAATGAAAATCAGCACAAGCTGGAGTGTTGCACCGGATACTTTTCAAGCGGTTAAAAGCGCCTACGAGGATATTTTGTCGGATCTGGGCGCTGCCCCGAACCTCCTTATTGTCTATTCTTCCGTAACTTATGAAAGTCGGGTTTTGGCGAACGCGTTGCAGGAATTAGCCCCTGGCGTTCCCGTTCATGGCAGTACGTCATGTTTAGGCATTATGACAGTTGAAGGATTTCACTCTGAAGATGGAACTGGGCTCGGCCTATTTGCCATCGCAGACGCGGATGGAGATTATGGCGTGGGTGCGGCGCTCGTCGACGATGATCCTCGGGCGAGTGGCAGTGAAGCCATTCAGAAGGCTATCATCAACGCCGATCGGCCGGGAGAGCCGCCAGATCTTGTTTGGATAAACGGCGTTCCTGGCCACGAGGAAGCGGTTTTGTTGGGTATACAAGATGTTTTGGGGCCAGACGTGCCCATTGCTGGAGGCAGCTCGGCCGACAACACGGTGGAAGGGTACTGGGAGCAGTTTGCTAATGGACAAGTGTATTCGAATGCCGTCATCGTCACCGCAATGTACCCATCTACAAGCACCTACCTCGCCTTTCACAGTGGTTATTCACCTTCCGAAACCAGAGGATGGGTAACCAAATGTGAGGGGCGCACCTTGTACGAAATCGATGGCCGGCCGGCCGCCAAAGTTTACGATGAATGGACCGGTGGTACAATCAGCGATTTCCTTGCCGGCGGCAACGTCCTGGCGGCAACTACACTCTACCCTCTAGGAAGGCAGGTTGGACAGGTGGGACAAGTGCCATACTATCGCTTATCCCACCCGGATTCGGTTACTGCAGACGGTGCTTTAACACTGTTTTCCGATATTGAAAAAGGTGAGGAACTTATACTCATGAGCGGAACCCGTAGAAGCTTGATCAGCCGCGCTGGTCGTGTTGCAAGGGCAGCTTTGGGTGCCGGCCGGCTTACAGCGGATCAGATCAATGGTGCGCTGGTGATCTACTGTGCTGGTTGTATGCTCACGGTACAGGATAAGATGGAAGAAGTAGCGGCCGAAGTGGGAGAAGCACTGGGCGGTAAACCCTTTATAGGAGCCTTCACATTTGGGGAGCAAGGCTGCTTTACCGGTGGTGAGAACCGCCATGGCAATCTGATGATATCGGTGGTCGTGTTTGAAAAGGGGGAAGATGACTGATACCGAGTCGCTGCAGAATAAAATCAAAAAACTCGAAGCCCAATTGGGGGCTGTGAAGCAGCAGGTTGCTACAGCCAAGCGACTAGGTTTGGCTGCAGAAGAGCGTGCCAATGAGCTTTACTTGGATCTGGTCAGAACTCAGGAGGAATCGCGGCTCAAGGCAGCGGAAAGCGATAGGCTGTTAGATGGACTTCGGGTGATGACTGAAGCGCTTGACTTAGAGCAGATCCTTACGGGCATGCTAAGCGTCTTGCAGGATGTACTGGAATTCGAGCATGCCTTCATAATAACAGAAGGTCCAGATGGTATTTTGGGCTCAATTGTTTCAACTGATCCTCTTTTTGAGGGTAAAATGTGGGAACTAGGAAAGTACTTTGAGCGTGCTCTGTCGGGTAAAATTCTGGCGGTCTTCGACACGTCGCTGATTACAGAGTGGATGCTGCAAGATCAAACGGCCCGTCAGAAGGCGAAATCTGCATTACATATTCCTATAGGTACGGGACAGGACCGAGCCCTTCTCGTTTGTACGCAATCCTCACGTGGTTTCTTCACCAGCAGACATATCAAGCTTGCTGGACGCTTTTCGGTTTTAGCCACAAAAGCTCTGCAGAACGCGAAGTTGTACACCGAGCTTCGTCTCGAGCGAGACTCACTTGAGCAACGTGTAACGGAGCGGACGAGAGAAATCGAGACGCTGGCCAGGTTTCCAGAAGAGAATCCCTACCCGGTGTTCCGGGTATCGAAGGATGGCAGTTTTGAGTACAGCAATAAAGCGGGTAGCGAGTTTCTCAGTTCGATTGGACTGGAAGAGGGTGATTCAGTGCCAGACAATTGGCAGAAGATAATAGAAACCGCCTTTCTGGCAAATGAACCGGCTAAAGCTGAGTTCGAATACGATGATCGGGCGTTTTTAGCTGCCTTCGCCCCTGTTCCAGCAGCTGGCTATGTAAACATTTATCTTGAAGAGAATACGGACCAGAAAAAGGTCGAAGAAGCGTTACTTGAAAGCCAGGCCAAATTAGCCGCAATCATCGGGTCAGCAATGGATGGCATCCTAACCATTAATGAAAAAGGGTTAATTACGCTTTTTAATCCCGCGGCTGAGATTATCTTTGGGCGGAGTAATGAGGAGGTTGTTGGTCAGCCGCTAGAGATCTTATTTCCAGCCCGATTTCACAACCTGCACAGCAATTATGTACGGGGTTTTGCTCATGAAGATGTCAACCATCGGCACATGGGCAAAACGGGTGTAGTGACAGGATTAAGGGCTGACAATCAAGAGTTTCCTCTCGAGGGATCAATATCGCAGGTAAAAGTTTCAGGCCGAAAATACTTCACAGCCATCATGCGTGATATCACCGAAAGGCAACGCATAGAAGATGAACTTCGCGACCGGCATGAATTCGTTTTGACATTAGTAAATACGATGGAACAGGGATTAATCGTACTGGATGAAAATGCTCAATTGGAATTCGTCAACCCTGCTTTCTCGCGTATGCTGCAGCGTGATCCCGAAGACTTAATTGGTAAAACCCCTTATGACCTTACCCATGCGGGCGACCATCAAGTATTGGGAGAGGCCTGGGAACGCCATAAGAGTGGCGAATTCGAAAGTTTCGAGGCACGCATGATTGGCGCAAATGGAATGGATATATACGCACTGGCTGTTGGCACACCACGGTTCCGAGATGGTCAGTTCGCAGGAACTATAGGTGTCGTCACTAATCTGACCGAACGGCGACAAATTGAAGAAGCTCTACAGGAAAGTGAAGCTCGAACCCGTCTTATTGTGGAAACCGCACTTGACGCTGCTGTGACCATGGATATGGAAGGGCGAATTACCGGCTGGAATAATCAAGCAGAGAATATTTTTGGTTGGAGGGCGGAGGACATAATTGGCCAAAAGATGTCATCTACCATTATTCCTCATCAACATCGCCAAGGTCATATTCAGGGCATGAAACATTATAAGGAGACTGGAGAAGGTCCGGTTCTTAATAAGCGATTCGAAATCACAGCCCTTAGACAAGATGGGCGCGAATTTCCTATAGAATTAGCAATTACCCCGCTTCTATCTGGCGGTAAGATAATATTTAGCGCTTTTATCCGAGATATATCTGAACGAAAGCAGGCTGAAGAATCTCTTCAGGAAGCCAAGGAAGTTGCCGAACAAGCGGCTAAAGCAAAAGCTGAATTTTTGGCTAGTATGAGCCATGAAATACGCACACCGCTTAATGCGGTGATCGGTTTGACAGGCCTTTTGCTGGATACGAACTTGGAGGGGCAGCAAAAAGAATATGTTCAAATCGCGCGAAATAGTGGTCATACTCTGTTGAATATTATCAATAATATCTTGGATTATTCTAAATTTGAGGCTGGAAAATTAGAGCTAGAAGAACAACCTTTTCAGTTGAGTGACTTCCTTCTTGCGACTTTAGAATTAGTGGAAAATGAAGCCAAGAAAAAAGGTCTAGAGCTCACTTGGAATATATCCGATGAAGCGCCAAGCGCATTTATTGGTGACGTGACCAGAATGCGCCAGGTACTTGTGAATTTACTTAGTAATGCCGTGAAATTTACGGAACATGGCGGCGTAAGTGTTCACGTAGACGGCGATACGGTCAAGAATGATCGCTTCCAGCTCCAGTTTTCAGTTAACGATAGCGGTATAGGCATTCCTGAGGATGGAATCGATCAACTTTTCGATGCCTTTTCCCAAGTAGATGCCTCTGTCACACGGGAATATGGTGGAACCGGTCTGGGCTTAGCGATCTGTCGAGAGTTAGTGCACATGATGGGGGGACGCATATGGGTTGAGAGTAAACTGGGCAGCGGCTCTACATTTTATTTTACCGTTACGCTGCCGATATTTACTGAGGTTGAAATAGCGGCAGGCGAAGAAGCCCTACTGATTAGCAGAGACTTAGGTGACAAATACCCGTTGAGCATATTGCTTGCCGAAGATGACGCTGTGAATCAAGTGGTGGCCTTGCATATGCTTGAGAAACTTGGCTATCGTGCTGATGTCGCGGCTAATGGTCTGGAGGTGCTCGATGCCCTTCGCCGGCGAAATTATGACGTTGTTTTTATGGATAACCAGATGCCAGAAATGGATGGGATTACGGCCATGAAGAAGATCCGGTCAGATTGGTCTGAAGAAAGCCAACCAAGGATTATCGCCATGACGGCCGAAGCTCTGGAGGGTGATAGAGAGCGGTTCCTCGATGCTGGCATGGACGATTACATTCCGAAGCCTATCATGTTGAATGAGTTGACTGCGGCATTGGTTCGCTCTGTCCCTGAAGACAAAATGAGTTCAGCTTCTCTTGAAAGTAGTGAGACGATAACGGAAGCAGTAAAACACGATCCGATTGATATCGGCAACTTCGAAGAACGACTTGGTCCTGGATCCGCGGCCGTGTTACCAGATCTTGTAGACTTGTTTATTGAAGAGACTGAGCCCAAGTTGGCAGAATTGAGACATGCGGTTGAAACAAGAGAAATCGCTGAGATTAGAGCGATAGTACATAGACTCTCAGGAAGCAGCGCTAATATTTCAGCCCTTCATTTTGCTAGCAGGTGTCATCTCCTTGGAAAGTTGGCCAGAGAAGGGAACTTGAATAATTCTATCCAAATCGTTGCTGAGCTTGAACAAGAGTATGAAAGAATCAAGGCGTGGAGACTACAAAATTCCTCCAACTGACTTCTCATTATTTGTAGGTTTGAGGGTGTGATTATTAATAACTGGAATGGTGGACTGATCTATAGCCAGTCATCACTACCTGTTGGCAAGGGTAATTGTAATAAGGAGAACAAAATGTTTATCGTTCACGTTTTTGTCCATGTCAAGGAAGATCAGGTCGAGGCCTTCAAGGCAGCAACCATCGAGAATGCCCAGAACAGTGTCCAAGAGCCAGGCATTGCCCGGTTTGACGTCATTCAGGAACAAGATGATCCGACCCGCTTTGTCCTTGTGGAGGTCTACCGCACGGCCGAGGATCCGGCACGTCATAAGGATACTACACATTATTTGAAGTGGCGTGACACGGTAGCTGATATGATGGCTAAGCCACGCTCAGCTATCAAATACAGCAACATATATCCTGGTGAGAATGGATGGGACTCTCTATGAGATTTGAGTTCGCCACTGCCACACGCATCATTTTTGGATCAGGCACCTTGCCAGAAGCAGCTCCGCTGGCTGCCAGCTTTGGCACACGGGCGTTTGTTGTTACTGGTCACGATACTAAACGAGCTGCTGCATTACTCGAGTATCTCTCCGCCGAAGGTATGAAAGCAACCGTCCTTAGAGTGACAGGTGAACCAACCACATCAGTTGCCTTTGAAGGTGCCAAAAAGGCAAAAGAAGCGAGGAGCGATGTCGTTATAAGCTTTGGTGGTGGTAGTGTTATAGATGCAGGTAAAGCGATTGCCGCCCTAATGACCAATGGAGGAGAGCCTCTCGATTACTTAGAAGTGATCGGTCAAGGCAAACCCATCACGAAACAGTCGGCTCCCTTCATCGCAATTCCGACAACAGCGGGTACAGGGGCAGAGGTTACACGGAATGCGGTTTTGGCGTCCATGGAACACAAAGTCAAAGTGAGTCTACGCAGCCCTTTGATGCTGCCCCGGGTGGCCATTGTCGATCCAGAATTAACGCATTCTATGCCACCGGCCGTAACTGCAAGCACGGGCCTGGATGCCTTAACCCAGCTAATGGAACCATATGTTTCCATCCAGGCAAATCCATTGACCGATGCTATATCTCATCAAGGTTTGGCACGAGCCGGTAGATCGTTGCGCCGCGCATATGAAGATGGAACTGATGTTTCTGCCCGAGAGGATATGGCCTTGGCAAGTCTAATGGGTGGCTTGGCGCTCGCTAATGCCAAACTGGGAGCAGTACACGGCTTCGCTGGTGTCATTGGGGGAATGTATCCAGCACCACATGGTGTCATTTGTGCCCGTTTGCTGCCCTTTGTCATGGAAACCAATGTAAAAGCTATGCAAAGTCGTGCAGAGGATTCGCCTTTCTTGCCTCGATACGCTGATGTAGCTCAAATCTTGACCGGTGATGCTGAAGCAACACCTGCAGATGGTGTGGATTGGGTGCAGACTCTCTGCAGCCAATTAGAAATACCTGGACTTTCTGAATTTGGCGTCAAGAAGACAGATTTTCTGACAATAGTATCCAAGACTCAAAACTCGAGCAGTATGAAGGGCAATCCGATTAAGTTGACAGATGATGAGCTTTCTCAAATTTTGGACCAGGCTATCTGAATGATAGGTTGATTTCAATCGAAATTGATCTTTGAAAAAACGCAGGTGTGTGCAACCGCCGGCTAGATCATGATTCCTTACCGCAAGTGGCGAAAAGCCGGATTCTATCAGATGAAGGAGATTGGTTAGATTCGGTGCAAATCCCAGGCACAAATTGGATTACTGCAGTATTTGCACCATACGCCATAATCGCCAGCATCTTGCTGGCCCGAGGAGCGACGGGGATCAGCGTTCGTGAGAGTTTGGCCTACTCATAGAAACATTGCCCACTGGCAACTCATTTCTGCCTTGCTTCCTGAAGCTGGTCTCTCGTTACAATCTATCTATTGGTTACTTTTGGTGAGGCTTGAGATCATCTTTCCTCACCTAAGATAACCAGCGAGTGACCTATACCTGCACCTTATAAGCCATTTACAGTGTTGCCTTGAAGATCATCACGCACTGATGGCAAACTGGTTTCGAAAGATTTTCCGTCAGCGTTGCAAATCAACTGCATGGTATTTTTGCCCGATGCGGCAGCTAAGGTAACTGTTCCACCGGGTTCAACCCAATGGCCAGCCATGTAGAAATTGCTTAGTCCGGGCAACTGCTTGGGCACGCCCATTATCATCATGGGCATAGTCTTGCCGGTCAATAGCCAGCCTGATGTGGCGCCCATCCAGTTGCCTGTGTACCGTTCGTAGCTCATCGGTGTCGCTTCGTCGACGAACTCGATATCGGATTTGATCCCCAGGTGCAATTTTTCTAGATGATCAATGATGATGTCCGAGACCTGGCTTTGCTCTGTATCATAAATGCGCCGCCCATAAATGCGTTGCCAGTAAGCATAGTTGGTGCGTATGATTAACTCGACCACGGACTTGCCCGGGGGCGCCAGGGAGGGGTCAAAACAATAATGCTTTATGCCTAGTTCGTGCCGTTTCTCGCCCGCGAGAAGAATGGGTTCATCCAATAATACCGTTAGCCAATGGGGTTCGGCTGACAGATCGCGATTGACGCCCATAGAAACTTGGCACATTTGATGCGTAGGCAGACTGCCGTTATACATTTTGCGGATTTTGCGGTTGGTATATTCGCCGTCAAGCATATTGAAGATGGTACCGTGCCCATCGGCAGCAGAAACGATCCAGTTGGCCTTGTGGATTTCATCATTGTAAAGGCGCACACTCGTGGCACGGCCGTTCGCGGTCAAGATTTTCTCCACTTGGGTCTTGTAATGGATCTTCCCACCCAATTCGAGGTAGCGCTTTTCCACGGCGCGAGCGAAATCCAATGATGCGCCTACAGGGAAGCCGGCATTACCTAAATGCTGGTAGGCCAGGAGCATCATACCCATCATCACCGGCGCTTCCTCCCACGAAAACATCTGTGCCACCGCCTTTTGTAAGAACGGGTCTCTAAATTTTTGCGCGAATTGGCGTGAAGATTGTCGTGCCCACTTTGCTAAGGCGGGAACATAAGGCATCATTTTCGTGCCCAGCTTCAGCCATTCCAAAGGACCCATCATTGGCTTGGGGATATCATACATGGCCGACATATCAAAGCGCATAAAGCCGCGAACGCCATCACACAAAGCCCTGATCAACTTTTCGTCGTCAGGACTCAGATCGGTCATGTGTGCTTGCAACCGCTCAGGATCTGTATAGACGATTAGGGTATTTTGGCCATCAGTGACGCGCTGGTACTCATCATGGTTTATGAATTCGCGCCCTTGTACGGCGCCTAACTGCTGCCACATATCGTTGAATGGTAAACCATCTCCCGATCCAAACAGGTAATGTATGCAGCCATCGAAGATATATCCTCTACGTTCCCATGCTGTGCATAAACCACCGGGAAGATGGTGCATTTCGAATATCTGGCTCTGGTAGCCATTCATTTGAGCATAACAGCCGGCTGATAGTCCTGCTATACCACCCCCTATGATGATGATTGATTTATCTTGAGGCATTAAGTCCTCCGTGAACTCGAAACCAACTTCTGCTGGTATGAAGTTATTTCGACATCAACGTCATTGCATCGTTTCCGGTCACGTCACCGTTATTTGGCCGATGAGTGTCAAATTTTAACACTGTTCTATGGGCCACGAAGCTGAACTTATTCTACTATTTTTCGTAGTGTTGAAAAGAAAGCTGCAGATTTATTCCAGGCCGTTCACAACCCCGATTCTTGAAGAAGCATCAGCTGCTTTTTGTAAAAAGTACGAGTGGGGTAGATAGTGAATTTCGATACTACGAACCCGGTTGTGATGTGTATTTTCCCGGCTAGAATAAGGGTTTAACCGAAAAAATTAGAAAATTAGATATGTTTGTAAAGATATTGTACAATTATTTTTATATTGTAAAATTTTTCCTACCAAAGTAGATAGGGCTATGTATTCAAATCGGTCTGAACAAACACGAGTAGTAATTGTTGGCGGAGGTTTTGCTGGATTGGCAGCGGCAAAGGCCTTCGCCGAGGCACCGGTTGAGGTGCTGCTCCTCGACCGAAACAATTATCATACATTTTTACCTTTGCTCTATCAGGTTGCCGCTGCGGAGGTTGATCTCTCTCAAATAGGCTTTCCAATTCGCACCATATTACGATCATTGGACAATGTCGATTTCATGATGGCCGAAGTGGATAGGATGGATCTGGAGAGCGAAACGGTGATCACGCGACAGGGTTCAGTTCCCTATGACTATCTCATCCTTGCTACAGGCAGCGAGGTACGTTTCTTTGGCATTCCCGGCGCGCAGATTTCCACGTTTACCATGAAATCGTTGACGGACGGCATTGACCTGCGTAATCATATGTTGGTGAAGTTTGAAGAGGCAAGCCAGGAGAGGGACGAGATGCGCCGGCAACGCCTGTTGACTTTTGTCATCATCGGTGGAGGACCCAGCGGCGTCGAATATGCAGGCGCTTTGATGGAACTGATCGATGGACCGTTGGCCAGAGACTGCCCCAATTTCTGTGTTCAAGATGCGCGGGTCGTGCTGGTGGAGGCGACGTCTTCCCTGCTGGGCACGATGCCACAGAAACTTGGCTGTTATTCGGCCGAACGCCTAGAGAAAATGGGCGTGGAGGTGTTGTTGGACACGGCCGTTGCTGAGGTAACGCCCGAGGCCGTGCTGTTCACCGATGGTACAGAGATTGACTCGGAGATGGCCGTGTGGACCGCAGGTGTTGGTGGCGAGGGTATCGCCAGTCGTTCAGGCATGCAGACGAGACCAAACCATACGGTCTCTGTTCTGCCGACTCTGCAGTTGCCTGACGAGCCAAACGTTTTTGTTGCAGGAGACCTGGCCGCTTTTGAGCAAGCGGGCTCGTTTCTGCCGGAGCTACTTTACGTTTGAACGAATGGTTCGTCTTATCTTGCCAAACCGGCTTATTGATGAAGAACAGCAGGTGATTGAAGCCGCCCCCTACAAGTCCGTTGGGCAAGAGTTTGTAAATGAGTGAGCTGGCATATTTCTCCATCGGCTGGGATGTAGGCGGCTGGAACTGCGATAAGAATCAACGCAGCCGCGACGCCATTGTTATCCTAAACCCGGATCTGGAGATCATGGGTGTTCCATGGAGGGGAAATTTGCGACGTTTGATTAATGACGCACACACATCGGAAGAATGGATTAGCGGACTATTCGTGCTATGCAAAGCAGATTGGACGCCCGACGGCAGCAAAGTCGTTCTGGCAATAGATACACCACTGGCTTTTTCACAAGCTTTCACCAATCTGGCTGCGCACGGTAAACAGGTTTCTCAGCCACTAGCCGGGTCACATACCAACCCCTATCTCTACCGACGCACGGAGCAGATGTTGTTTGCACATGGGCTGCGACCGTTATCGGCCGTAAAGGACATGATTGGCAGCCAGGCGACTAAGGGCATGCATGTATTGGCAAAATTTGCGCCGTACACGGCTAGCTGCGGCGTATGGACAGATGGTGTTCGTTTAACTATATTTGAGGCATACCCTTCGGCCTGCAAAGCCTCAGCAGCTGTCACTGCTTTGCGTGCCGACTATCCTGCATTGGGGAACCAAGACAAAGAGGACGCACTGATCTGTGCCCTTATTGCAGCGCTCTTTGCTGGCCAGCGCGATACTCTATGGGGACCGTCGGAGGATACACCCTTATCTGAAGGGTGGATCTGGGTGCCGCGGGATGTAACCAATCACGGATTGAGGGGTATGATTTCACGACATAGCAATGTAACAAAGGAGAAGTTACAATGAAAAAGATCCAATCCCAAGGTATACATCACATAACCCTGATAGGAGCCGATCGGCAAACTTCCATAGATTTCTGGGAGGGCTTGTTAGGTATGCCATTTGTCTTTGAGCAACCGAATCTGGATGTACCTGAACAGAATCATCTGTACTTTGATCCTGGGGACGGCCGGTTGATCACTATCTTTACTAATGAGAACTGGAAGCCCGACCCGACACCCAATCCTCAGGGAATTGGCAACCTGCACCACATCGCTTTTAACGTATCCCGTGCCATCTTTATGCAGGCCGCGACCCGGCTGGCAGAGCGAGGGGTTGATCATTCCGGCGAGGTTGATCGTGGGTTTATGGATTCTCTCTACTTCCGCGATCCGCTGGGTCAACTCTATGAACTGTCCAGTTACAAATTTGACCCGCCACCCGGATCCAGTCACGCTGAGGTACTTCTTGAAGCGCATAAACTGCGTATTGAACGCGGCGACTATAACATTGCCGAGGAGCATCTGGCAGATGCAATAGAGCTGATTATTGAGCGTAACGCAGGCTCCCTCTCTGAGGATCGATCGTCAAAAAATCCATATGACTTGTCATAGCGAGTGTTGACGCTGTTCACCGCAGCCGGACACTTAAACGCAAAAATCTACCCTGGTAATTATTGAATGAGTACCGAATTGTTTTATGACGAGATTTAGCTATGACACTGCTGCCCAAAAAGTCATTTTCGGCGCCGGCGACAACAAACTGCTGCCGGGGATATTGGATGAATTTGGCTGGCAAAGACTTTTCCTGTGTACATCGCCGCATCTTAGGAAAAATGACTCTATCGACATGATTCTTTCCTCATTAGGGGAGAAAGATGTGGCCGTATTTGACCAAACTGCTTCCCATGTTCCGGAAGCTCAGGTTGTGGAAGCTTTGGCAATAGCGCGGGAGAGTGCTTGTGATGTTGTAATCGGCCTAGGCGGTGGTAGTGCCATTGGCCTGGCAAAGGCTGTAAGCTACGAATTGTCGGCCGGGCAGCCCTTCAAAAATGCTTCAGCAGGACTGGCCATGCCCACTATCGCCATCCCGACTACTTATGCCGGTTCGGAAATGACACCACTGTTTGGAGTGACACGTCAGGAATCAGAAGCGACGAAGCGTAAGATCACGAAACGTGATGTGAGAATAACGCCCAAAGTCGCCCTCTATGATCCGCTGCTTACGCTGGATTTGCCCCCACAACTGACCGCGTCGAGTGGGGTGAATGCACTGGCACACTGTATTGAGGCAGTTTATTCTAAGACCCGAAATCCTTTGTCGACAGCTTCCGCCCTACGTGGTATCAAGCTGATTAGTAGAGCCTTGCCGGTCTGCGTTGAAGATGGTCAGAACTTAACTGCTCGCAGCGAGTTGCTAGAGGGGGCGCATTTGGGAGGTGTCGCATTGGCAACTGTCAGTATGGGTATCCATCATGGGACCGGACATGTGCTTGGTGGTACAGCCGGCGTTCCCCACGGTGTGGCCAACTGTATCGTGTTGCCACACGCTATGCACTTTAACGCTGATGCTGTTCCAGAGCAATTGGCGGTTATTGCCGAGGCGTTTGGTGTGCCACGAAACGGCCGTTCCGATTACGAGATGGCTATCGCTGCTGCTGATTTGGTCCGAGAGTTTATTTATCAACTCGATATGCCTCAACAACTACGAGAGGTAGGCGTAGAAAAGGTACTCATGCCTCGGCTGGCGCGAAATCTTCTCTTGAGCAAAGCCGTGTTGAACAATCCGAAACCAGTTGCCTCTGAAAATCAAGCGATCGCTTTTCTGGAAGGTATGTGGTGATAAATCTAGTAGTTTGGCTAGCTGTGTATACCTGGTCAACTGGACGAATTACAGTACATCCTAATCGCCGAGACGATCGTCGTTCACAAAATAACGGGCCATTCATATTCCGCAGCAAAAGTGTGCAAAATCTATACAAAACATTGACAACTCGCCGGTAATCGGCTATACTATTGACTATAACCTACTATTGCTAAGCCATGCGGAGACTTTAGAGAGTCCTCAAAAAAGGCAAGGAGTTAGAATAATGTCGAAAGTCAACATCAATACGCCGGCGCCGGATTTCACATTGCAGGATTATCATGGCAACTTGGTCAGCCTTTCACACTTTAAGCAAAAGCAGAACGTTCTGTTGGTGTTTAACCGCGGATTTATGTGACCATTCTGCCGCGCGCACATGGCGCAGTTGCGCCAAGACATTGATCAAGTCATTGACCGAGACACAGCCATTCTGGTAATCGGCCCGGAAAATGCACAGAAGTTCTCCAAGTATTTCGCCGAGAACGATTTACCTTTTACCGGATTGCCTGACCCGAACCATTCAGTCCTCAAACAGTACGGCCAAGAAATAAAGCTGTTCAAATTCGGCCGTATGCCTGCTCAGGTGCTGGTAGACAAAGAGGGCATTGCACGCTTTGTCCATTATGGAAAATCGATGAGCGATATTCCTGCTACGGACGAGATCGTCGCTTTACTTGATGAAATAAACAATGTAGCGGTAACGACTTATAAGGAGGTACATGATGCCTGATGCCTTAATTTGGGGAGCCTCTGGAGGAATAGGCCAGGCTATTGTTAGGCAATTAAAAAATGATGACTGGCGCGTGTTCACTGCCTCACGGGATATAGAGAGTATTCCCGAAGGGGTATATGACAGCTATCGCTTTGATGCCACAAATTACGAAGCCATCAGGGAAATTGCTGTTGATCTGGCCCATCAAACGAGTGGCCTTGATCTGTGGGTTTATGCTGCCGGTGGCCTGCAGTCAGATCTACTTCGAAAGATGAGTCCAAATGCTTGGTCGGCCGTTCTCGACTCAAACCTTACCGGCGCGTTTCTAACCATCAGCCAAACTCTTCATTTGATCAAGGAAGGTGGGCAAGCAGCATTCATTGGAGCATACGTCGACCACTTGATCTTACCCAAAATGGGTGCTTATGCGGTTGCCAAGGCTGGTTTAGAACCCATGGTAAAAGTACTGCAAAAAGAAAATCGCAAGATGAACTTCACACTCGTAAAACCTGGTGCTGTTGCAACCAACTTTTGGAAAAATGTGCCCTTCAGAATGCCCGCCGACGCTAAATCGCCTGACATTGTTGCGCAGGCGATAGTCGCTCAGTATGAGAATAGGCGACGAGGAATTCTGGCATTGTAATATGGAGCTCAGAGAACGGCTTGACAGATAATGAATGAAGGCAAAACAGACCCTATCCTCATTATTGGCGCGGGAATGGCTGGGCTTTCCGCTGCTCGCCTGTTGAGAGACGCCAATCTACCAGTATTGGTTCTTGATAAAGGACGAGGTGTCGGCGGACGGATGGCTACGCGGCGTATTGGACACGGCCGTGTTGATCACGGCGCCCAGTTTTTCACGGTCCGAGATCGGCAATTTGCCCAACGTGTGGCCGAATGGCAGGAAGCTGGCGTAGTCAGCCAATGGGGTCAAGGTTTTGCTGATGCCAAGGGATCACTGCCGTCAGGCGAGTATTTTCGCTACCGTGGTGTTGATGCAATGACATCAGTGCCAAAGCATTTAGCAGAAGGTCTAAACATACGCTTACAAACGCGAATAACGGCCGTTTCAAAAGAGAGCAATCACTGGCTTTTGCGATCCCAGTCTGGCGAAACGTTCCGTGGCCGGGCATTACTGCTAACTTCTCCTGTTCCACAATCTCTGGAATTACTCAAGGCCGGTCATGTCTCTCTCCCAACAGACATCAGGCGGGAACTGGAGCGTATCGAATATGAACCTTGTCTTGCCCTCCTCACAGTTTTTGCCGGCGCTAGTCAAATACCGGCGCCTGGAGGCCTCCGCTTTTCAGAAGGTCCGATCGCCTGGATGGCTGACAATTATCTAAAAGGTATTTCGCCAGATGCCCATACGGTAACAATTCATGCCACCCCTGATTTTAGTCGCCATCACTGGCAGACCGATGAAAAGGTTGTTGCCCGGAAATTACTGGAAGCAGCAGTTCGCTGGTTGCACTCAGAAGTGCTCGAGTGGCAGATCCATCGTTGGCGCTATAGTCAGCCGTTAACAATCATTTCAGAGCAAGCGCTCTTGCTCTCCGGTCTTCCATCACTTGTATTCGCCGGAGATGCCTTTGGGGGTTCTCGTATTGAAGGAGCAGCTCTTTCTGGTTATGCAGCAGCTCGGATTTTGCTAGCTAAAATGAACGGATAATTGAACATGTACAAAACATTAGTCACGCTTCCACGTGCCACTGCAATCGCAGGCTCAAATATCGCTTTTGTCAAATATTGGGGCAACCTCGACGATACCCTGAATGTTCCTATGAATGGCAGCATCTCGATGACACTTGATGCAGCACATACGATAACTACTGTTGAATTTCACCCTGATTTACCGGCTGATGAACTCACAATCAATGGTCAGCCTGCTGATTGGGCAGCGGTTAAAAGAGCCTCCGCCCATTTAGATCGCATTCGCGATTTGGCCAGAAAGTATTGGTCGGCGCGCATCATTTCCACTAATAGTTTTCCAACCGGTGCAGGAATTGCATCCTCTGCTTCCGGGTTTGCCGCCCTCACTTTAGCAGCCACCAAAGTGCTGGGGCTGAATCTTTCTAAAAGCGAGTTGAGCCGCATTGCGCGCCTAGGATCCGGCTCCGCCAGCAGGTCAATCGATGGAGGATTTGTGGAGTGGCAGCCCGGAGGCCGCCATGAAGATTCCCATGCCACACCTCTGGCGCCTGCCAATCATTGGGATTTGGTTGACATCATTGCCATCATTTCTACCGAGCACAAGAAAGTTGGATCCTCCATGGGCCATTCGCTCGCCCACACCAGTCCCTTTTACCAGGCGCGGTTGGGGACTGTGCAGGTTATGCTGCAGAGCGTTCGTAGGGCAATCAAAGAGAAAAATTTCACGGCTTTCGGAAAACTGATTGAAGAAGAGGCTATATCGCTGCACGTCTCCGCCATGTCGTCAAGGCCCAGTGTGCTTTACTGGCAGCCCGGCACAGTTGCGCTCATGCAAGCACTGCGTCGCTGGCGCGACGATGGTGGTCCGGTAGGTTACTTCACCATGGACGCTGGTCCCAACGTTCATGTCATCGCTCAAAGGAAACACGCGGCTGCATTACAGGAAAAAATATTGAATGTGCAAGGTGTGCAGGACACGCTCTTTTGCGGGATTGGCTCCGCAGCCAGGATCATTGACAGTGACCTGCACCCATTTGGTTACGGAGACAGCCATGTTGCCTCTCTAGGCAAAGATACCCAGAACCGGCTGCCCACCCGTTAATGGGACCATCAGGTCAGACTCCGTCACCACTGTCAAAACAGAATCCCAGCGAGGCATTACGCGTGGACCACTTCGTTAGCATTCTGTTCCCCTCATTCAGCCGGTGATTTTTATATTAAGTCTGACCTTGACGCGTAATTATTCATCTTTTCTACAACAAACGCCGGCTGTTTTGGCATGGGCAACAAAACAGTCGGCATTGTAACATCATATACTCCTAAAATGATCTATTTGGAGCTGCGCCACATCGGGCGCGCCCCCCCGGTGGCCGCAGCCCCTGCTTTTGAGAGTTTTTATCGGCGCCGGCCGGCAGTGCCATTCTTGTAATATGTGGAACATCTTATGACATAGTGTCTAAGCATTGTGTATTTTTCACAATTCGATAAGGGAATTATCCACGCGCCGAGGCGGCCGTATTTTCGGAGGCGACTTATGTGCTTGTCGGCGTTTATCGGCCACCCTGGTGCGAATGTTTATGCGAGGGAACCTAAGAAGGCCGTGGCCTGGCGTCGAACATGTTCCCGCTCGGTGGGATCGAGGTGACGCAAGCCCCAGACGCTGCGGCTGGTGCGCGGATTGGACCGCAGACGATCTTCGTGCTGCAAGACAAAGTTCCAATAGAGGGCATTGAACGGGCAGGCATCCTCCCCAAGCCGCTGTTTCGGATTGTAGCGGCAGCCGGCGCAGTGGTCGCCCATCTTATTGATATAGTTGGCGCTTGCGATATAGGGTTTTGTCGACGTGAGACCACCATCGGCGTTTAGTCCCATGCCAATGACGTTAGGCGGCATGACCCATTCGTATGCGTCAATATAGACGGAAAGAAACCAATCATTCACCTTTCTGGGATTAATACCGGCCAGCATAAAGAAGTTACAAAGGAGCATCAAGCGCTCAATGTGGTGGTTGTAGCCTGTGTTCAGGGCACGGTTGATCGCGAACGCCAAGCAAGCCATGTCAGTTTTACCCGTCCAAAGGAAGTTGGGTAATTCCCGTTCCGCAGTCCAGGAGTTCTTGTCTATTAGCTCCGGCATCTGACGCCAATACTGCCAATACATGAACTCTCGCCAGCCAATGATCTGGCGGATAAACCCTTCTGCCGAGTTGATTGGCACATTTCCTTCGCGGTAGGCTTGTTCGACGGCCGTCGCCAGTTCCAGCGGTCCTAAAAGACCTAGATTCAGGTAAGGCGATAGTTTCGAATGATAAACGACGTGGCTGTTCCCCGTCAGCGCATCCTCATAATCGCCAAATAGCGGCAGACGATGATCCACAAAATCCCGGAAAGCCGACAACGCCTGGGTTCGTGTAACTGCATAGTCAAATTTTTCTACCATGCCCACGCCATTGGGCATATGCGCCACTTCAGCCATAACTTCCTTCGTGATGGCATCTGGTGGAAATGAAATCGGTGATGGCGGCTTCTGATTCCTAGGCAGCTTCTTACGATTCTCAGCATCGAAATTCCACTTTCCGCCGCTTGGCTTTTTGCCATCCATCAACAAGCCAAGGTGGCGGCGTATATCGCGGTAGAACGATTCCATCACATACCGCTTTTCAGGTTCAGGGCTGGGAATAGGATTGTAACTACCAATGAGGAATTGGGTGTTTGGTAAGGCAAGGATCGGGACTTCCAATACCTCTTCTAAATTCTTCTGGAAACAGCGCCCTCCATATGTGGCTGCAGCCATCGTGATCAGTTCAGTTGAATTGTTTCGAATAACATGCTTTTTCAGACCGGCCTTGAAGGTGCCTGCCTTAACATAGTCCACGATGTATCCTTGACGGCGCAGATGGTCAGCATAATGGCGCATGGCGCTGAGCAGCAGAACTAGCTTTTTGCGTTGATATGGTTGTTTTTGTATTCGCTGTTGGCATTCAATGATTACAACCCGAACGTTTTCCTTGTCTTCAACGGCGGAGAGGGCTGGATGGTCTCTTAGAAGCTGGTCGCCAAGTATCCAGATAGAAGATCTATGCATATTAACCTCATTTCCCGACATTCAACATAGCGATATTGCGTCCCTTATGTTTGCGTTTCACGCCAACGAAAATATGGTCGCTGGCGTAGATCATCGCGGTGTTTGAAGAGAAGTATCAATGCCTGACTGACGAGTACGGCTATGAAAACCGGATCTGGTAGCATATTAAAATGATCAGCGCCAGGCAGGATAAAGCAAGCAAAAGCGCCCAACCGGCAGGGCGAAAGATCAGGCGCCATCCTATAAGAAGTCCCAAAGCTGCCGAAGAAAGAGTCCAGATTGTGAGACCAATCCACACGCTTTGGCCAAAAAGGAAACCAAAACATGCCACCAGTATCAGAACCTACCATGTCAGCTCTGATAGCGATTGTAGCCGACTTGCCCATAGGCACAAATCTGGCCATGCTCCACTTCATGTGGATGTTGGTTACTGGTTCCTTGCTACCTCATCGCGGTGCTCTTTTCCCTGCCCTGCAATCAACAGGGATTAGCGAGCGAGCCGTACGCCGGGCCTGGACAGCCTTTCGTGGCGGCATATGGCAAATAGGTGAATCAATGGTCGCTTGGGACCGCTGCATGCGCGAGCAACAGTGGCAACTGCGTCGCTACGAAGGTTACTATGCGCTGGCGGCTGACACGACACCATTTTGGCGGCTTAAATTGCAAGGACGGTAGTGCCGCAGAAAATGATGGATAAATAGAAACGACTCAGATTAAGTCGTTTTGGGGGAAGCTCAGCCAAATATTGGCCTAAGATCGGGCGGAGGCAAGGATTGCCATTGCTCGATTTTCTTGTTTCTATATCTACCGGCAACCTTGAGTAGCCGGAAAGGTGTCAAGCCATATCCCTTCCGGCGCCGGTAATTGCAGCAGATCTTGCACCGACCAGCGCCGGCGTACCAACTTGGCAGCCATGACCGGGGTGCGATAGCGACGTTTGCTGGGTCCGCGAATGGGTGTTGTCAACGACTGGTGCGGCCGACAGAAGTGGTAGTAAGCCAGACCCCACTGACTGTGCAGTCGCAAGTGATGTCTGTCGTAAGCGATAGACCAGGTTCGCCGGGACAGCGGGGCGATGAGTTCACGCAGCGTCAGATTGGCACGTTCGACAAAAGCAGTCTGCACCATTCCTGACAGAGAAAACGCCTTCAATCCTGAACGGATGAGCTGGCGGCTGCCCAGGCGAACGATGCTCTAGAGAATTGATTCAAGCCATCGCTGGTGAAAATGGGCAAGCTATGAGGAGAAAGTCGCTGCCAGACCTGGTGGAGTAATTGGTGCGTATTAGCCGAAGAACGACGGCCGATTTGGAGAGTAAGGATGAGCTTGCTTTGTGCAGCGATCGCCGTCCAGACCCAGATACGTTCGGCATCCTGTTTCACCTTGGCCACCAATTCATCCAGTTGTAGATGGCCGATTGACAAAGCACGATGGAACAGTCGCTCATGCAGCCGTTCGCTGTGGCGGCCACAGCGTTCAGTCCAGCGAATGATGGTGGTGTGATGGTGGCCAAAGATGCGACCGGCGGCTGAAATGTCAACGCCTTCAGACATGGCGGTCATGACCATGGCGACACGCGCCAATGGTGTCTTCAATCAATACAAGGGTGTGCCAAAACGACTGGTTCTGCAACCTCCACAAGCTTGACAGTAGAAATATGCGGATACGTTGCTTACCACGGCGGCCGTTACTGACCAGGGCATGAATCGCCAGGTCAGCAATGGCAAAGTAGGCGCATAATGGATTGAAGCAGGCATGACCGCTGGTGTCGATCGTCTTTGGACGACCGCGACGACTCTTGCGTTCAGGCCAGGGCAGCACATCCAATTTGAGTCGATTGGGGAGAATGGAGCAATCGCGATTACAAGCTGGGCAGTCTACTGGAGACTTTGGCTTCAGGTTTCGTGGGCCGCGTCGTTGGCGAAAGTAGTCACGCAACCAGCGGCGGAGGAAACGGCCGTGTTTGGTCCAGATGTAAATGGCCAGGCAGACAAAAATGAATAGGATACATTCGAGGGGAGTTGGATTGAACTTCATGAGCTGAAAGGGTAAGATTGGATTGTGAAGGCCACGATTCTACCCAATCAGCAGAATTACATCACTGAATCTGGTCCAAAC
>JAACFF010000250.1 GCA_009937635.1 Chloroflexota bacterium | reverse complement strand
GTTGGACGTGCCGCTTGAATAATGCCAGACGTTGTCCGGCTCTTCCGTAAGAGGCATCGCTGCTGCATAAGCGGCCGTATCCCCTCTATCGAAGAGCATCACCGACACTTCAGAGAAAGCGCCGTAGGATTCATCAAAAGAGAGGCCGCTGCTCATGCGCAGCAGTTGGTCGAGGGTGATGACGCGGCGCTCATCGTCAGGATCGCTCCATTCGGGAACGGGCGCCGGTTCGTCGAGAGTAAGTTTGTCCTGACCAATCAGGATGCCCACCACGGCATTGGCAAAACTTTTGGCCATGGACCAACTGATCATCGGCGTGTCCTCCGAAAAGCCAGGAGCATACCGTTCGGCAATGATCTGGCCGTCGTAAACTACCACGACCGCCCTCGTTTTAACAGGCAGTTCGGGATCCGGCTCGGCGAAGGCGGCGTCCAGGGCGGACGACAGTTTCCCCTCGTCGACTTCTGGCGGCAATTCGTCCAGCGACACGACGTTGCCCGCCGGCCAGGGAGCTCCTTCCTGGATTGCGCTTGACGACGCATCATCCATGTCCATCGGCTGGCCGACTACCTCGCCAGATTCAGGATTCACCACAGTGCAGCCCAGCCCTTTGCGGTAAACGGCCCGCCGCTCAAATGGTCCCAGGGCAGCCGTCACCTGCTTCCGCTCATAGTCCACCCCTGTATTGACGAAGTCGGCCACGTCTGCTAATTCCTCGGCAAATACATCCTCTGGCGTCCTTCCAGATATAAACACATTTGAACAGAGGAGCTTGGCCGTCCGTCCGGCGCCAACAGGCCCGGCTATTGAAATCCGGCCCCACCCGATCGCCGCGCCCACCAAACAAAGCACGAGAATTCCTACAATGACGACGAGTATTCTCTTGTTCCTCGCATTCTTCATTTAGTACTGTCCTTGCTATCAGTGAACGTCTTGCGGATTGCCTTTACTTGGGTTCGACTGATGCTGAACTTGATGTATCTATCTCTCCCAAAGTAGGGTTCCCGAGATAATACACACTTGCGGAGCTACTAGCGTCCACATCCAGCCTGCCGCTGACGTTCACTGTTGCTGAACTGGAACTGGTCGCGTTTACTCGCGCGTTTACAACAGTGAATTCAGACAGATCCAACTCGCTGCTAGAAGAGACATCGATGGTTGCATCATCCCCAGAACCGTTCAATTTCATCTCGCTGCTACTGGCCATATCAATGTTGATATTGCCCACCTCGATATCTCCTTGCAAAGAACTGGACGCCGATAAATCCGTCGACAGGTCCGCCGCGGACTTAAACCCACTGATCATAGCATGGCTGGAACCACTCAAGTCCAGCCCAGCTAACTGAGGCATGATGACCTCGGCCTCCATAGTGGCATCCCTTACGGTGTAGTTACGATTGGGATTCAAGCCAATCTTCAGCGTGGAACCCTCCTTGACAACCCGGAGATGTTCAATCAGGTTATCATCAAGGCGAATGATTACGCTGAAGTCCTCTCCTTGGATGACATTCACTTCAAAGGAATGGCTGATGGCAACCTTATCGAAGCCGGTTATGGCTTCATCTCGGGCTACCACATTACCGGAGCCAGTGATGGTAGTCGGAACACAACCACTTAACAGGATTCCCATGACCAAAACCAGAAGCATTGTTAACCTGAACATTTATCGATCTCCTTTTGATTATGATTTTTTCGTCGACCTTTGTCAGCTAGAGCCGTAAGCCCGACAGGTTCCAGTTGTTTAGGAAATTGAGTAGCTATCCAAAAGATACCCATGTGCTAAGCCAATCCCAACACAATGGCTAAAATCAGGGGGATGAAAAGTAAGTATTGCAGGGCATGGGTAATGAGGGCCATCCACGTGCTTCTAAAGAGCCTGGCTGGAAAAGCAAATAGAAAGACGATGACCACGATGGTCCCGGCCATCGCCCAGGGTTGGTGCCAGTGATAGGCGCCCATAAGCACGCCATTTGCCACCCAGTCCCACTTGCCGAAGGCGCCTCCCATTTTGGGCAGTATCACGCCTCGAAAAAGGAATTCTTCGCCGAAAATATTAAAGAAGGCCATAACGACAAACAGCAACAGGAAATCCCAGGCGCCCACAAATTGCGCCTGTGCCTCGGGAGATCCGAGGGCCTGACCGGGGTCGAAGCCGGGTGGTGGCGCGAAAAATGGAAAGAGCGAATTCCACAAGCGGCCTAAAGGTGGGCCAATTAAAAAGGTGACAACAGGAAACATAATACTAATGGGGATCAACCACAGCCATAATTTGCGACTGGGTTTACCTGACTGGGGATCGCGCGGCGTATTCAGCCACAGGCGTCGCCGCAGGGTCGGCCAGCGAAGATCGCCTTCCTCACGGTAGACGATAATCAGCGCCAGGACGAACACCCAGATCAGTCCCGCTGCTAATACGGCCGTTCTTGTGAAGCCTGCTCCAAGTGCGTCCGTCTCAAAATCAGGGGCCAATGCCGGATATACAACCCAGCTCAGAAGGCCCATCGGCAAGGCTGCCGCAAGCCAGATGGCCAGAATCTTGGCTAGAGAATATTGATTTTCTTCTTGTACTGTGTTCCAAGCAGTAGGATCGGAAATCGTCAAGTCTGTCATTCTTTACTCCTGCTGTTTATCGATTATCTTTCATCTCTACCTCAACTTGGTTCACGGAAACGAGCGGCAGGTTGATATCCCTAATCCTGGCCAACACACCATGCAGCGTCGGCTGGTCATCGAGCTGACCGGTGAAGATAGTCACCGCGGTTCCATCCTCCTCGAAGCCAGTGGTGATTTCCAGATCTTCAAACCAGGAACTCCAGGCCTCGTCGATATGTCCTTTCACCTTGATTTCGTACACGCCATGCCCGGCAAAATTAGGGTTGTTCATCGATGCTCCTGAAATCATTGATTCATCAACCCTAGATTAGCAGTAAGAAGGATGGAAAGTCTCCATCCTATAGGATGGAAATTGGGCTAAAAATGTTGCGAGGTGAATAGGATGGGAGATGGCAAAGAGGGGAGAACGAGCTGTGGCTACCTGATTTAATTACAAGATTTCGAGTTCGCGGGCCTTTATTACAGCTGCACGACGATTACCTACCCCGAGTTTGCTGTAAATATTACGCGCGTACCATTTCACGGTATTCACCGATAGAAATAGTTCGTCGGCAATCTCCTGGTTGGATGGCTCGCCAGCCAGGTAGCGTAGGATGGTCATTTCCCGCTCGCTTAGCGGCTCGACGAGTCCATCCATCCCGCCTCGCTCTGGCCAGGATTCTGGTAAAGGAATAGAAGTTGCCTCATTATCTGGAAAAGCAGTTAATAATATTGACACATAGTCAGTAGCAATTCCCTGTCTGGCTGCGATTTGTAACACTTCCTTCATAGGTGGGCCCAGGTCTACAAAGGACCGTAGATATCCTTGGGGTTTGCCAAGAGCCAACGCGCGCAATAGAATTAAGAGCGCTTGATCCGTATCGTTCAAAGAATGATAAGCGACGGCCTGTAACGCAAGATAAGTGATCAATTGCCCATTCCGCCCTGCTCCTTCCGCCGAGGATATTAGTCGATCCAAGAGTGGGACCGCCTGTTCATTATTGTCCCCTGCAGAAAAGACGCGGGCCAGGGTAAGGTATTCGTACTCCTGCTCATAGCGAAATTCGTCATTAGGATTCAAGCCCGAATTTTGCGCCCATTCCATAGCCTCGGCGAGCAAATCTTTTAGCTGAAGTTGCGACTGGCTGATCAACAAATTTCGGGTGGCGATTTGGGGATACAGGGGTATAATAACCATAGAAAATTCTCCTGGGAGTCTCATGCGCTCTACTTTACCCAAATAGCGCAAAGCCTTCTCGTTTTCCCCTAAAGCTTGGTGAAGATCAACTAGATATAAATAGGCATTGATTCGATGATGACTTCCGACTAACTCGAAATATTTACAAGCTTTTTTCCAATACCAGGCGGCTTGCTCCAGATTGTTCCACTCATAATGAAGCCTGCCCATTTCGACCCGTAGTTGGGCCAACATCCGTGCCGGTCGCCTCTTGAAGCCTTTCGCATAGGACCATTCTTCTATCCAGCGCAACCCTTTCTCACCATTGATCCTCGCCCGATTCAACGCTCCGCAGGTGAAATCTGTTTTCATCTGGTATTCCAGACAACCTAACGCAGGATAGCGGAGGCCAATTCTTTGGTTCAATGGTAAAGCGATTTGCAGGAAATGATAGGCACTTTCCACTTGACCGAGAAAATGGTACATAATCCCCAAGTTTGTCGCCAAGGTCGCCCGTACAATGCCCACTTCCCTGGTTTCTGATTCAGGCAACGTTTCATAAGCCAACAACGCAAGCTCTATAGCTTTTTCATATTCGCCTCTATGCCCGGCGATATAGGACCGGGTTACCTTGACCAGGTTGGCGACATAACTCATATTAAGATTGCCAGGCAATTTCGCTGAATCAGACAAATTCGTCTCAACTAGGGTCAATATCGCTTCTGCGTCTTCTAGTTTGTATTCGAACTGCAAAGCTCCGGCATGGAAAATACATAGACGCGGGAACAGGGCACGCACTTCTAATGGCAACCTATCCGCCCAGCCAATCAATTTGTTGACTTCTGAATTGACTAATAATAACGTCTCCGCGATCCCATCCAGTAGCCGCGCAGCTTGTATCAAATCGGTCCCAAGAAATGCGTACTCGATGGCCTCATCCATCCTACCTTGTTTTTCATACCAGTGGCTAGCTCGCGTGAACAGTTTTGGAACTATCTCGGGCTGTTCATTTCGCAAACGCTGCCGCAAAAAGTCTGCGAAGAGGGCATGGTAACGATACCAATCTCGCCGATCATCAAGAGAATTGAGAAACAGATTTGCCCTCTCCAGGTAATCGAGCATCTTTCTCCCATTTACTCCCGGCATCAAAGCGTTGCTAAGGGGTACATTGAATTTCTCCATGAGCGAGGTGTAAAGCAGGAATGTGGTCACCTCCTCTGGCTGGCGAGATATTACCTCCTGAACAAGATACTCGATTAGGTGTCGATGGCTTCCAGTAAAGGCATCAATTACATCCCCTTTGTCCAGCCGATCTTGTAATGCCAGCGCCGCCAGATGCAAACCGGCTATCCAGCCTTCTGTACGGGCATGCAATTTCTGAACCTCTCCAGAGGCAAGGGCGAGCCCCATCAAATCATTCAGAAATGAGTTTGTTTCAGCAAAAGAAAATCTTAGATCAACTTCACGTATTTCACTCAATTCTCGCTGGACGCGCAAACGACCTAGCGGCATGGGTGGCATAGTCCGGGAGATAATGACCATATGCATCCCCTGCGGGAAGTGATCGAATAAGAAATCAAGGGCCTGGTGAACTTTGATCTCTTGGATGATGTGGTAATCGTCCAGGATCAGGACAAATCGGGTCGCTGAGGCAGTAATATCGTTGACCAACGCAGTCAGCAGATTTTCAATAGGTGGGGCGGCGCCAGGTTCCAGGGTCGATTCGATATCGACGCCTACGTCTGGATTAATCTGCTGTATCGTGGCAATCAAGTAAGTGAAAAAGAGAGCAGGATCGTTATCCGCAGCATCGAGAGAGAGCCAGACGACTGGTCTCTTTGCCGTATGCCGGTTCCCTGATTCTCTGAACAACTCCGCGATCCACTCAACAGTGAGGGTTGTTTTCCCGTACCCGGCAGGGGCGCAGACAAGCGTCAGTTTAGAGCCCAGACTTATCCCATGGTTAAGCCGTTCGATCAGACGCGGTCGAGCAACAAGGTTCGGCCGTAGTCGTGGGATTAATAGCTTCGTCTGCAGCAGCGTTTCGCTCACATAGACATTATAAACGAAAATTGGTGGGGCGGGACGAACGAACGACGTAATGCTCGTGTTGGAGGGCAGAATACATTATTATGTTGCTAGCATGTTGATTTGGGGAGCTGCTTGGGGGTTCATACAAGGAGGGGGAAGGCATGAACAAAGAAACTACCTTGACTGATTCCTACGACGAACTCAAACGATAACTCGCAGAAGGCAAGTACAAATCGTCAGTACATATGATCCTTGATACTATGAGCCGGATTCTGCGACGATTGACTAGGCAGCCCAAGTCACCAGCACATTAGCAAAGTGTCTTCGCCATTGCGCTTTTGATCACGTTGATCGGAATCTTGATCTTGTATCTCGATGGTGACGTATCGCAGTATGGATATCGAACGATCATCTTCGCAGGAGCAATGATCTTCATAAACATACTGATACCCAAAGCCATCTTTAGCCGCGCCTTCGCCACTCTACAAGACAAGCTCCTGGATGCTCTTGAATCGAACGCCGGTTTGAACGACCTTCGTGGCTGGCTGACTGCGACATGAAATATGAAGATACCAATCCTGATTGGCTTGTTTTTTCTCGCGGCGTCCTCACTTTTTACTTAATCTAGTAGGAATCTCTCAGTAACTCTGTTGGCAAAACTATTGTTTCTTTGTTTTCGCTTTTTTGGGGCGGCTTCGTAATGTATTACTTGATGTTGTTCGTGGTTTTACCTATACGGCTTAGCCGTTACCAATTTAATTTTATCGCCCATTATGCCTTGCTTGGTCCCTATGATTTTCTCGATATTTACGAAGCGACTGAAGAAGAAGCGGCCGCCAGGGTATCACTTATAGTGCTTCACAGCGGTGCCTTCCAGGCCGAGAGCTGGGTAGCCATCCCCTGCAAGCGGTTTGTAGAATTAGCCGAGTCGATATGGGATAATCGATAGTACGATTTTTGTATTTGTCTAGTAATGGCAGGTTGAAACACAACCGGCTGAATGCCGGTTGGTCTCACCCTATTTGCCTGTAATTGCTGGCACAGAGATAGAATGTCTAGAGTCAGCGCGATTATGATAATGCGCCATAGATTAACGCAACCACTAGGCCGTATACCAAATGCCCCAACCACATGGAAAGAGCTATCACCCTGGCTGGCCACGCCGGTTTCTCTTCTGCTCGCGGATGAATGCGCATCATCAGCGGCAGAAGCAAAACGGTAACGATTCCTAGCACAGCACCAAAGATCAGCCCCCACAGCCAGGTGGCACTGCCAAACCCAGCCTCCCACAACAGGGCGCAGATAATGGCTAAAACAGAGCCGTTGAAGGAGAGGATCAGCCAGCCAACTGCCCTGGCTCTTCGCTCATCAGGCGTGAATGCCGTACCTACAAAAATAGTAACATCTAGCCTGGACATATCGACTACTGCTGGGCCAACCATGATTGTGACAATCATAGCCGCCGTACCGACTACCCCGGCGATTATTGCAACGATGACATTCATGTACTTGCTCCCACTCAACTGATTCGTGATTAATTGTGCTCCTAAAAGCACAAAAAACCTTCCGCTCGATAACCCTGGTGATTTCGCGGCACCGTTCTATTCTGTTTTCAGAGAGATAGTTTTACGCTGTCCTGGCTCCTCTCCCACAAAGCAGCGGGCTCACCATATAGGTGGTTAGGCCTCGCAGACATTATACCAGAAGACTGCCGGGTCTAAGGTGTAAATCATCTACCGCTGCAATTCTCGATTTGAAAATTGAATCCCGGAATCGATTTCTGGAAAACAGTCTTCAGGGGCAAACAATTGGAACTGTTTTGCAGATCAAACTGTCACTACGTGGCACCGCTGAAGTAGGCTTGAACATAGTTCGGGATGGTGCTTCGTTATGTTCCGTTATGGCAATGGCGACCAAGTGGCCTCAAAGGCCATGTGCTCTGTTAGGCGCTGAACGTTGCCGCTTTCGACTTCCATTACGTAAATCTCCTGGCTTCCTCCATCGCGGCCAGACTGAAAGGCGATGTAACCTCCGTCGGGCGACCAGGTAGCCAGCCCATCCATACCGGCGCTATCCGTCATACGGCGTAGGTTAAACCCATCGGCCGCCATCACATAGACTTCCCTGTCCCCATCGCGATCGCTGCCAAAGGCAATGCGGTGTCCGTCGGGCGACCACGCAGGGCTATCGTCAAGGAAGCTCTCGTGATTAGTTAGGTTGCGAGGGTTGGACCCGTCGGCCTCCATCACATAGATCTCCCAGTTTCCGTCGCGGTCGGACTGGAAGGCGATGTGGCTTCCATCGGGTGACCATGCGGGTGATGTGTCAAAGGTCGCGCTATCAGTCAGGTTGCGGGGATCAGACCCATCTGCGTTCATAACAAAGATGTCCATCGCAAGGGCATGGCCTGAGATCCTCCCTGCACGGTTGGACGAGAAGGCAATATGCTGCCCGTCAGGTGACCATGCTGGCTCTTGATCAATTGCATCGAAGTTGGTTAGGTTTCGGGGATTCGATCCGTCGGCTTCCATCACATAGATGTCCCAGCTTGCAGAGGCACTGTTCGTTAAGGCAATGTATTTCTCATCAGGTGACCAGGACAGAGGTCCCAGCCAACCTGGACCACTGGTCAAGCGGTGTACATTGGAACCATCAGCATTCATGACATAAACTTGTGGGCCCTCTTCCTTGAGTTGTAAATTAGACATAAAGGCAATTTGCCCCAACGCGCTCAACGCCACCGGTATCTCAGTCGATGGTACCGGCGTGTTTGTGGCAGCAGGCATAGGCGTAGGTGGTACATTCGTGTTTGTGGCAGTGGGCATGGGGGTAAATGGTGCAGGTGTTGATGTAGACCGCTTCAACGTCGGAGCGGGAGTAGAATCCATTGCGGTTGGCCCCGTTTCAGTTGTCCCGCAACCGCTCAGCATCCATGCAGCCAGGACAAACCCTATCCTACATATTGATAATTCGCTCTTCATTTCTTGGCTCCTTTCTTTTCAATTTATTGTGCTGATTCCGATAATTTGACATCATCGCTAGCGTAGTGACAACATCATAGCGCGTCAGCCAACTAGGGCGTTTATATCTTGGACGCATGA
>JAACFF010000249.1 GCA_009937635.1 Chloroflexota bacterium | reverse complement strand
TGATCGATGCGAAAATAGAGATCGATGGTATCGAGAGAATTGGCTCGATGTTTAATCTTCCCATCTTTTCCAACTAGAACCACGTCTATATCAGTACTTTGTTCTGATTGAAATTGGTCTCTCATGCTAGATGCCAGCGTTTCGTTCACGCACTCCGAGTAATTTGAAGAAACTAAGTTCCTCGTAACAACAAACCAAAGAATATCTCGTTCTACTATTAATTCTTTCTCGCGAGCCAGCAGAATTTCAATCGCAAGGGTATCTGAGCCTTGACTAAACACAATAATCAAACGGTATTTCCATCTAAAATCACTAACTGCGTCCAATTCAAAATCTCCTTCCAATGTGCAGCTTGAACATGGTTGCTGTCACAAATCTGCTAGCCAGAATCAATCTGCTTACCTAGATTGATCACATCATTCGGAACCCAAATCGAACCCTCAAATTTCGGCGTATCGACCCATAGTCGGTTGAGAATCATCACTCCCTTGCACGACTACGGAGTTATTCCAGTGTGTCTAGGAATTGGACTGTGGCAGCGATGATTTGTTCTTGCTGTACCGCCGCAGAAATCGTGGCAATTCCGTCATCTGGTTGATAAGTGTAATCAGCATACTGGCGATGGTTGCCCCCTTCGACGACAAAGCGTTCGGCCGAATCGGAAATCGCTTCATAGAACGCCTCTTGCTGCGGAGTGCCTGGATCTCTTGACCCCATTATGGTCAGAATCGGTATGGGGAAATCGACAAAATCTTCGTTGTTTGCGGGATATGAGGCGTACATAATTAACCCGTCAAGGTTGTCCACGTTGTTTTTGGCATATTCAGCCGCCATCGCACCACCGAGAGAATGCCCACCAATGACCCATGTCTCAATTTCCGGAAAATCTGATCGGATTGTATCAGCTCGATTGATACCCGCGAAGGCAAGATTGAGAGGCATTTTGGGAATCACCACCAGATATCCTGCGTCCGCGATGCCTTGTGCAGTAACTGCATATGCTTCTGGATCAACCAGCCCACCCGGATAGTAAATTAGGCCTTTTTTTGTGGGGGAATCCGGCCGAAATACGAGCTGCCCGTCTTCCCGCTGAATACCATTCTCCTGCAACACCTCAACTGCACGCTCTGTCGCTTCCTGAGTCCTCACGGTTGCCCAACCAACCAGCCCCACTGTCCCAATCAGGAAGATGACTAAGATACCAATTAACATTAAACGAAGGATTTTCATAGCAGTGACACGTCGTTCATTTCATCGCGTTGAGTGGGTTGGTTAGCTGTCAAGAGGTGCTTTAACGTTACTATCCGCAGCCACTCAGTTCCGTCGCTAGTGTGCTTTAGGCAGGTTCCTGAGGATGATTGCCACCATCCTTGACAAAGCGGTACCAACCCATAATGGCTGCAGCAACAACGATGAAGATACCGGCATAGGCGGCGAAGTTGATGGCCGCGTCGTTAGCATAGCGCACCGTGATGGCAAAAACAGCCCATATATAAACGGCCGCGTACGCCGCGTTGGCTCGCTTCCAGAGGAGTGCCGCGCCGATGATCGCCGCGATCAGAATCATTATCGCCGACCAGATGGAATCGCTGACGCCAAAGGCCGACCAGTCGTAATAAACTAACAGACTGGCCGCACTGGCAATCGTCGCCACGGCAATCCAGGCCAGGTAAAGGCTGAATGGGACGTGAACCCACAGACGTTCTCCCCAACTGCTTGCCGGTTTGCCAATGCCTGCCCGAATGTAAATCCCGATCATGGTTAGCAAGATGCCAACCATAAAGACCAGAGACAGAAAATAGAACCCATAATGCCAGGCAAAAGTCCACAGAATATTGAGGGCGCAGCTTACGATAAACAGTTCGCGGACCCCTTTCAATTTCGGATTATCGCGTTGGGATGGCAACGCTTGATAGATCGCAAAACCGATCACGAATGTGTATATGACGCTCCAAATCGCAAAGGCATAATTTGCGGGCGTGAATTTGGTCAGCAGTGCATCTGAGATTTCGGGCGGCGTCACGCCGTTTAAGTACCCAGCTGTCGCGAGGTAGTTGACAAATAAGGTCAAGATGACGCCAACGATCACGAGAACTTGCATCACATAGATTCTTTTCATAGCTTTCTTGCTGCCGTCGGTGAACGGCCGACTAATTTCGCCGAAGTATGCTCCAAAACTCAGCTCTCAGCAAGGACTCAAATACCGGTTCCTGGGAGAGCTTAGAGTCAGTGCAAGGCACTGTTCGACTTCAAAGAAAAGTTGATCCAAAACGTGCAGTGAAGGCGCCCGCAAAGGGGGTAACACGGACGCGTTCTACTTAAAAAGAGTGACCTCAGTTGTCTCATCAAAAAGATCAACATCGACCTAAGAGAGAAGTTTAGGACAAACAATGTGGGAAAAGTCGGGGTGTTAATGTTACCCAAACATAGTGGGAGAGCCAGGAATAATCAATATCCAATAGTCTGATAGGCATTGCTCAATACAGGATCTCACACGGAGATCCAGATTCTAACCTCAAGTGAATTCCATAAGCTCCAAGAACCCATCCGGCTGCGCTTCAAGATTCTTCTGGATACAGGTCACAGCAGCAGATAGGGGGAATATCTTCTGCGGCGATGCCCAGGCTGCGCCGGAACGCATGTAGTTCTTCAAGATGTTCGCTGTTGGCGGGCGTTTCAGTGCTGCTCAGACGGACGTTAAAGCCGTTCTCTTGCAGCACTCTGATACCTTGCACGGTCTTGTTCCAAGTACCGGACCCACGATAGGCATCATGATGCTCGGCACGACCGCCGTCAAGGCTAACCTGCACTTGTAAGTTTGGATTGGCAATATCGAGAAGACGAGCCAGTCGACGGCCGTTGAAGAGCATGGCATTGGTCAAAACGGTGGTTTTCAAACGCGCTGAGGCGTAGGCAAGCATGTCGTAGATCTCGTCGAGAATGAAGGGTTCTCCCCCGGTATAAAACAGCTCAGAAAAACCTAAATCAACTGCTTCATCGACAATACGGCGCGCATTGTCAAAACCGATGGCATTGCGTGGCGCCATGGGTGTCGACTCTGCAACGCAGTAGGCGCAGCTCAGATTGCAATCATAGTTGGTATATACCCACAACTTCCAGGTCAGCGCCGGCAAAGGTTCGGTTATTGTCATCGCTGATTTCCTTTTTGAGATGGGGATAGTTTACCAGATTCAGAAGATCATTTAAGTATCATCAACAGTTAGCGCTTTTTACACCATTTCTGTGCAAACAATAAGAGAGGCTAAAAATGTTGGGAAGGACCCTAATTCTCCGATGGTAAGTCAGTCATGGTAGTACTGCAGAATGCCATATTGTCCGGTGTTTTCCAGTGTACCGTGTTCGAACAGGGAGAGCTTCGGCGGGTAAAAGGAAAAGATAACAAATGCCAGGGCCAGTAAAAAGATAGCCAGGAAGGCCAGGCGTGTTTTAGCGCCGGCACTGATTTTGCCTGACAGAACAGCATAGCTCAGCAACTGGCCGGCGATAATGGCGCCAACGAAGAGGGCAATGTCAACGACAAAATAGTGCTCCCCGGTAACCGCCACCACGGCGTACCATCCGCCGGCGATCAGTAAGGGCATGAGAACGAGACACAGCGCCTTGGCGGTCCAGAATTGTTCCGCGCAAGCATCATTTTTCAAGAAGGCGTACTGCATGGTAAAGAAGATGAGCGCAGGCCAAAAAACCATCTTAAGGTGCTCCCAGATACTTTCGTTAACGGCCGCAAAAGGCGCCACTGGATACCAGAAATTGCTGAGTTCAAAAGCAAAGTGGAGACCAGAGCCAAAAAGAAGGATGAAGAAGACGGCCGCGATTTCCCATGTTAGCAACTTATTATGCTTGCCCGTAGAGGTATGCTTGGTAATAGAACTCATGCCATGGCTCCTTGAATCGAACGATGCCCACAAAGCGGCGTGGGCCAAATCCATCGCTTTCACAGTATAACATAATGTGACAACGGACATTCGATCATGCAGAAAGAAAATAGATGTCCTATGGTGCGCGACCTTCGGTCCGGAGTTGGTAAGAGCGAGTGGGAAGTTAGCTGTTGTAAAGGACTGAATGGAGGACCGACCGATTATGTTTTGAAGTCTTGCCTTTTTGGCAAAGTAATAGCAAGCTTAAGGCGTGAACCCAGAGTATTGCAGTGCATGATTTCCGCCTGTTATACTGTGATCTGGTGGGTAAACAAACCATGTACAAAACGCACACACATGCGTAAAGGGGGTTTTCAAACATGAAATTGTTGACCAAAAGTTTGCTGCTTCTTATTGTTCTTTTGTTGATTTTGGCGCCGGCAGCCTTTGCCCAAGAAGCGACACCCGCAATCCCAGCCAATAGCATCACAGGCATTGCCGTCGCAGACGGCCGTTTTGATACGTTGGCCGCGGCGGCCGTTGCTGCCGGTCTGGCAGATGATCTGGCAGGCGGCGAATGGACCGTGTTTGCGCCTACCGATGACGCTTTCGCTAAATTGGGGCTGAACGCCGATAATGTCGCCGGTCAATTCAGTGCTGACGAGTTAGCGGATGTTTTGCTTTACCATACTCTGCAAGGCAAAAAAGCGACCGCAGATCTGAAAGCGATTTTGGGGAACGTTACCATGGCCAACGGCCAGCAGGCCGGCCTGAAGTTCTACGAAGATGAGTTTTATGTCAATGATGACTCCAAGGTCATTATTGAGAATGTCCTCGCTGATAATGGGTACATCCATGTCGTGGATACCGTTATCCTGCCGCCGTGGCCACGTGTAGAGCCCGCCGAAGAGGCAGTGATGGCTGAAGAGCCAGCGGCTGCTCCAATGGCTGCCGCGGAAGCAGGGGCACCAGAAGCGGCTGCGCCGGTCGAAGCCGCGCCTGCAGCTGCACCAGCAATACCTCCAAACAGCATTGCCGGCATTGCCATCGCCGATGGCCGTTTTGATACACTGGTCGCTGCTGCCGTAGCTGCCGGTCTGGCAGATGACTTGGCAGGCGGTGAATGGACTGTATTTGCGCCAACCGATGATGCTTTCGCCAAGCTAGAACTGACGCCGGATAATGTGGCCTCTGCATTCAGCCAGGAAGAATTGGCCGATATCCTACTATACCATGTACTGGTGGGCAGCAATTCGACGGATGAGCTGAAAGGTATGTTGGGCAATGTGGTCATGGCCAACGGCAAGCAGGCTGGCTTGAAGTTCTATGAAGATCATGTTTACGTCAACGATGATTCCAAGGTCATTGTGGAAAACGTCATTGCTGATAACGGTACGATTCACGCCGTCGATACAGTTATTCTACCTCCGTGGCCGAGGGAATAACTTGATTGGCAACTGTTTACATAAAGCCAGAATAGAGGCAGGTAGCTCGTAAGAGGAATGTGTGGACCCGCGTAGGTCCAATTCCCGATGTAACCCACCGTACGGGCAGCCTGCTCTGACCAGAAACCCGGCTCTAAAGCAGGAAAAGAGCCGGGTTTTTCTTTATGGAGATGGGAGGGTCCAGACAATAACAGCAGATGATTCGGTACGGCGTAGATGAACTTTACGCCTGGCGACAAGTAACGATCATGGGCAGGCCCTCTTTCGGCCGGGTGTTAAAGGCGTAATGGGGTTGGAATTCGTAGCCGGGAGCGAGGTCTAGATGAGCATGCTGCCAGATAGTCGCCAGGTTGATCTTCATTTGCAGCATCGCGAACGCGTTACCAAGGCATATTCGCGGCCCGCCACCAAAGGGCAGATAGGCGTACTTGGGAATTGGCTGACCATGTACTGGGTCGAAGCGTTCGGGATTGAAGGCAATCGGTTCGGGAAAATACCTCGCGTCACGATGAAGCGCCCATGGCGCAAAAAGGATCAAACGGTTCTTAGGCAGCGTGTAGCCGGCGAGCTGGACGGGCGAGGCGGTTTGACGCGTCAATACGGTCGTGACCGGCAGCAGGCGCATCGATTCTTTGATGACGAGGTCGAGGTAATGCAAGCGGTTGGCCGTTTCCAATGTGACCAGCTGGCCATCCAGCACAGCATCTAGTTCGGCCAGAATGCGTTGCTCGACGGCCGGATGTTGGGCCACAAGATATAGCGTGAAGGCCAGCGTATGCGCCACGACCTCGTACCCGGCAACGAACAGATTCATAACTTCGGTGCGTACCTGATGATTTTTTAGGACACCGGATGTGTCGACTTTCTGCGCTTCGATGAGCAGCGACAGGACATCATCTGACGGTTCCTCCTGCGCCTTGCGCTCGGCGATCATGGGTGACAACCAGGCTTCAATAATTTCGAGCTGGCGCCTCATCTCGCGGTTGGAAGCCGTGGGCAGCCACCCGGGTACGGGCAACGAGGAAATACGGCCGTAAAAGAGCTCAATGAAACGCACAATCGCGGCAGCGGCTTCCTGGCCACGCATGTCGGCGCCGAACAAGGCGCGGGTCGTGATGCCGAGGGTCAGATCCATCATCTCCGAAGGAATATCGAGTTGTTCGCCGTTTTGCCATCGGGCAACCATTTCCGCGCTGTAGGTGGCCATGATGCCGGCATAATTATTAATTCTGCGCGTATGGAAGGCAGGCTGCATCACCTTGCGCAGCGCCTGCCATACCTCGCCGTCCGTCGTAAAGACGTTTTCGATATTCATGCTCTTAGCAGCGTTCTTGACATTAGAGGGCTTGTGATAGCGGTCCGAATCGGTCACCAACACGACGCGAATCAGGTCGGGGTCGTTAAGAAAGTAGCCGTAGATCGGGCCAAGAAGTGGGACACGTACCAGGTCACCCTGCATGGCGATATTTTCTACATAGCCAATCATATCCTGCTGCATCGCCTGGCGATGGTTGGACGCGTTCGAGCCAGGCGGCAGCTGGGCGATGGGACTGGCCACTACCGCGGCCTGTGGATCGTCGACTACGGACGCACTTACGTCCCCGAGTGAGGCGAGGGCCAGAAATGGGGTGATGAGCGCGGCCAGGACGGCCGTATAAGCAGCCTTGAACCAGACAAAGATGCTTCCCACTATGCTCTCAATGCCCAAGAGCAATAGCAATCCTGTGATGATGAGGGTGCCCAGAACAGCTATAGCTAGGCCAATAGCCAGAGCCCTCGCCCATTTCCCATCAGGCAGCCAGCGTAGCCACCAGAAGTCATCACGTGACCAGGAAACGGCGGAAAGATCGCCCTGTCGCACCAGCTGCCATACGACTGAGACTACGACCAGGCAGGTTAGAAAGGGTATGAGAAAACAGGTGAGCAGCGTATCGACGATCAAAGTTGTAACGGGGATAGTTGGCGTGCGGCCGTAGATTATCCAGGCAATCAAACCATTCACTAGGAAGTTGATAATTATCGGACTTAGAACAAAGCTGCGACGCACAAGCGAACGCTGTTCAGACAAAAGCATCATTTCGAAACACCGCTATCATCTTACAGCATGAACGGATGAATTCGAAGGAGAATTAAGAGAAAGACTTAATTCGGGCATAGTGTACCCTGAAAAAACTCCACACCACCCTTGTCTAATCAAAAAATGGATAGGAACCTACCCAGTTTCCAGCCTTTGATATAACGATTCAGGATGGATCTGTTGATGACTGACCGTACTCAACTAATTCCCAAATGGTTTATCTAACCTAGAATTTCTACAGGTTGCGCGCGTGCTCTACGATCAATAGCGCGATCTCAGTGTTTGCATATTACGCCCACTCTTCTTGATCAGCCAATGGTATTAGTTCGCTACCATCTAGCGTGTCATTGACTTGCCAACCGTGCGCGGCGATTTGGTCGCGCAGCAAATCGGCCGTTTTCCAATCTTTATTTTCCCTTGCCGCTTTCCTCCTTGAAGCTAGCGCGCTCCATACGTGGGACTGCCTGGACCTAACAAGATTTCATCAGCTTCCAATATGGGCGCGACGATCTCCTGGTTGTTTGGGCTATATCGCGTCCCTTGACGGCGTGCGGGCAATACATCTATCCTTGGTTTGTAATTTTGCAGGCGGCGAGCCAGGAACTGTTTGATCTTTCCAACAACGATATCTGAATTCGGTTCGAATCCTGCCGGCGTTTCTAAAATTTCTATACGCGGTTTTTCAGGAAGACGTTTGGCGACGTATTCGTGGGTTTTCCCGCTGGATGGCAGCGTTTCGCCTGAACCTAACAAGACGATCAGTCCTGGTTTCCCAGCCGACATGGGCATCATCCTTCAATTGAGCGCGGGACCGGTTCCCGCTGGCTGATTTCATGGTAGAATTATTCTGGATAGCTGGACCAAGGTTCCCCATTTCAAGCGTTCCATCCACACTATGCTTTGGGCTTGAACAATATTCTAGGCACCCAAGTTCTGGAACTGAATCAACGCATCCTTCAGGGCTGTTCCCTTTTCCCGCGAGTATTTACCTTCGGTACGCCACAGCACATTGCCTGACCGATCAAACAAGTAAACCCACATGTGTTGTTCGTTTTCAATATCGAGTGCTTTTCTAAATGCGCCTTTGTCCAGATAAAGCGTAATCGTACGGGCACGTGTGGCTTTGTTCGGTATGCCCGCACGCATACCCTCATTCAGAAATGTGCGGTAGATGGGGCCTCTGCGTGGCAAGGTCGGAAATTCGTAGTAGTGCAGCTCAGGGTGTTCTTTCGCCAGATTTTCGACAAATGGGACCCATTCATCGATCAGATCTTGATGCCGGCGCAAGAAGGCGATAAAAACAAGATTGATATCCCCGGCAAAATCATTTGGAAAAATCATTTTCTGGCGCAACAGATTGCTGCCCTTCACGGTTGGTAATTGCATTTAGTCCTCACTTCCTCTCGCTTCCATACTCAAACCTCTATCTACTCGTTTACCGGCAGCTTAATCATCATAGACATTACCAGTTGCTCTCTGAGCAACTGCGTTGATCATGCGTGAGAAAATAACCCCATGAACGGGGTA
>JAACFF010000029.1 GCA_009937635.1 Chloroflexota bacterium | reverse complement strand
AAGGCAGATTTATAGGCCAATCCTCGCGAGGGATCAGGGAAACAGGCAGTGCCCATCGCTTCCACCAAACCGATGATTAAGCCGCCTATTAAGGCTCCAGGCACAGAACCCAGCCCGCCCAAGACGATGATAACGAAGGAGCGGCCGGCCGCTTCAACGCCAATCCAGGGAACCCAGGAAAAGATAGGAACCAAGGCCGCACCGGCCATCCCGGCCAACATGGTTCCAATGCCAAAAGAGCGTGTGTTCATGTTTAAAGGGTTGATGCCGGCAACGGCGGCGGCCTGTTTATCCATGGAGACGGCCCGCAGCGCGCGTCCCGCCCAGGTGCGGTTGAGGAAAAGCAGCAGTGCCCCAATCAAGACAATAGAGGCTGCGGCTGCCACTAAGCGGTCTGCTACCAAGCGGATCGGCCCCAATTCTAGTGCCCCTAACATCCAGGGTCCAAGGGTGATGATGCCTATGTCGGGCAGGTAGCTGGGCGCTTTTTGCGGGAAAGGGCCCACAATGGACAGGGTTGTGTTTTCCAGTAAAAAGGCCAATCCAAAGGTGATCAAGATGGCATATTCCCCCGGGCGCTCTATTTTCCCCTGGTGCATTGGGCGCAAGAATAGAGGTTCAAAAACAAGCCCTAGAATGGCCGTGCCAATGCCGGCAATCACAATGCCCACCAATGGATTGAGCGGTATGCCCAAGCTCTCTGACATCCATTTTAGGAAAAAGAAGGAGATGAAACCGCCAATCATATAAAACTGGCCATGGGCGAAACTGATGACGCCTTGGATACCATAGATCAGGGTCAGGCCGACCGCCATCAAGGCATATATAAATCCGATTTGCAGCCCGTTGGCGGTCTGGTTGATAACGTAGTTGTAGCTGGTAACACACAAGTTTTGAGGATCATAATAGGCAAACATTCGAAATAGGGCCAGGGTCAGAAGAACGGCGAGAATCGCCGAATATTTCGATTTTGCCTCAGGCGTAAAATACCATATGGGGAGCAACAAAAAGGGCCCGAGCAGCATGCCAGCCAATATACCAAAGACACGCGTTCCCTCAGGGTTCAGGTTTTTTTTGCGGTATACAGCCGGGGTACGAAGCCCACCCAGAATACCCCAACACAAAAGCCAGGTGATAGTTCCAAATAATATCCAGGTTGGATCTAAATTCTCCATAAACCCTCACTTTTTCCAGGTGACAGTTACGAGGCACTTTCACCAACAAGTGTCTCAAGAATATCGCCTGCCAAGCGCCTGGAAACTGGTTTTGGATTAAGCAAATACAGCGCTAAGCCCTAGTCCCTAAAACCGAATAATCGGCCATCATATCTTTGCGAAAAGGATAAGTTTCTTTTGCGGATTGAATTATCTGCTTATCCAGCGTAAATATGCAGGCTTCCTCTTCTTCGCCCAGAGTCAGTGGACTCGTATGGTCATCAATCCAGGGCGGGCATAATATCGAGTTGCCATATGCGTGCCCAGCGCGATTTAAACTCAAGAAATAGACCTGGTACTCCAACGCTCGAGTAATGACAAAATGATGCCAACTGGCGAAAGTGCCATCTTTCGCAAAGGCGACCGGGTGCAAAATTGCATCCACAGCATGCTTGACTACGAGTTGTTTTATCAATTCCGAAAAGCGAAAATCATAGCAGATGATGGTGCCTAAACGGAATCCTCCTAACTCGAAAACAGACAACCTGTCGCCGCGAGAAAAATAGTCTTGCTCCATGCAAACGCCGAAATGGGCAAGATGCAGTTTGTTGTATGTTGTTAGTAGTTGGCCGGATGAGCCCACGACCGCTTGAGAAATAAAATATCTCCCATCCTGCACCTGGGGAAATCCATAGGAAATTGCACAGCCCACACGTTTTGCCAGCGAAGACATGGCTGTAAAGGTTTCGCCTTCGAGCGGTTCTGCCAAATCACCCAGATTTTCAAATGAAGCGGATGAATATTCGACCGTTGATAGTTCAGGCAGCAAGATAAGCGCAATGTCAGGTTCCTGGCGACAGCGCACTTCCAGGTTCTGGATCATGTTCCGTACATGGAAACGTCTATCCTCAACCGACTTTATGTGATTGATGAGGAGTTGGTAGGCAAGAATCTTCAATTTAGCTAATTTCATTGATAAATGTCCCCGACTCGTGCCGGGGACATTTTCACTTCAGTCACGCATAATTACGGAGATTCACCGAAAGGAATCAGGAATGTCCCATGTGTCTGGAAAGTCTCGGGGAAGACCACGGCCGCTTCATCCGGATCCTGATCTTGCTCGAAGTATTGCTGGATAACTACTGCCGCATCTGGCCATTGGTGCCACATCCAGGCTGGTTGATCATCAGGTACCGGATTGTCCATGCCGTATGGGAAGTAATAGTTGCCTTGAGCCAAAGTCCTATCAGTTGCCTCAATCTCGGCGATGATCGCATCGGGATCAGTCGATCCGGCACGCTCAATGGCTTCGGCCATGATGTAAACGGAATCATAGGTTGCCAGGGCAAAACTTGGCGCCGGCCGGTCGAATTGCTCTCGGTAGGCCTCGTCTACGTTGCTAGTGATTTCGTTGTAATTGTTTGGCGTAAGACCAACGCGCAGGTAGGCGCAATAATTGCCATCTGGCACGTTGTCCCAGTACTCGGCATTGATGGCGACCTGGTTGGCGACACAAACAGTCTCTTCCGTCGGCGCCAGTCCAATCTCGGCCATCTGCTGCTCGACATTGTAGCTGGTCTCACCTGTTACCAGGACCATGATCGCGTCGGGCGTACGTTCGCCTTCCTGAATACGCGTGAGCACGGGCAGGAAATCCTCTGTCCCCAATTCGACGAAGAAGACTTCGGAATCAATGCCGCGCTCGGTCATGAACTCAACTTGCGCCTCAGAAGCGGGCACACCGTAGTCGGTGTTCTCAGCAATGATAACAACGTATTCAAAGCCAAGTGCTTCCAGCCAATTAATTTGCTGCGAAGCAACGAGCGTAGAGGTCACAGCCACTCTAAAGACTTCATCATAACCGGAGCCGGTGATGTCGTCGTTCCAGGTTTCTGAGAAAATACAGGGAACATGACGTTCGTGGCAAACCTCTTTCATCGTCAGGCCAACGGCGCTGTGATATTCGCCGATGATGCCCACGGCCCCGTCTTCCTCGATCAGGCGTTCGGCAACGGCCGTTCCACGTTCCGGCAAACCTTGGGTATCGACAAAGACCAACTCGATCGGGCGACCCAAAATGCCGCCGGCTTCGTTAATCTCATCAACCGCCAATTCGGCCGTGAACTGCATGGCGATACCGCCGCCGACAGAACCAGGAGCCGACAACGGTCCGGTTGCGCCAATGACAATCGGTTCTCCCATCTCAGCTTCGACTTCTACGACACGCGTTACTTCAACTTCCTCGGTGACTGTTTCAACTTCAGTCTCGGTGACAACGCGTGTTACTTCAACTTCCTCGGTTACGGTTTCAGTTTGTGTTTCCGTCACGACACGGGTTACTTCTACCACTTGCGGTTGGCAAGCGACCGCAGTGATTAACAAGACAACTGCTAGGAAAATTAATAAGGGTAATCTTTTAGACATTCTTGTCCCTCCATCGCTAATGATAATAAACGGCCGACATCGACTAGTTCCTTGTGATAAACACCACCTCCTTTTCTTAACTGTTAGGCGGTTGATTCGACAACCTTATCCTGCTCCAACTGTTCTATTTGCCCCAACTCGTATCCTAACAATTCGTTGAGAATCTGCCGTGTGTGTTGGCCGAGTCGTGGCGCGGGATTGGCTTCGATTTCAGGAGCGGAGGACAACATGGGCGTTGTGCGAGCAAATTGATACTTGCCGACGTCAGGATCATCCACAGTCACAAGCATTTTGCGTGCTTTCACTTGCGGATCCGTGAAAACATCTTCGGCCGTATAGACAGGGCCCACAGGTACGCCATGGGCGTTAAGGGTCTCTTCAGCTTCAGCTCGCGTCCTATTGACCAGCCAGCCCTCAATTACCGGATCCAAATACGCCGCATTGGCAGCGCGCGCGGAACCATCCGCGCTGCGAGGGTCATCGATGAGGTCCTCGCGGCCCATGACCTGGCACAGGCGCTGCCAGATCAAATCATTAGGGACATTGAGGGCAAGATAGCCATCACTACACTTAAACGCTGCCCTGGGGTAAAGATGGCGCAGCCGCCCACGCTGCGGCTCCTCGCCAGTTAATGAATACAGCATCACCATACGTTCATTGAGCGCCAGCATATTATCGAGCATGGCGCTGTCTACAAATTGCCCTTCCCCTGTTCGCTCACGCATGAACAGAGCCAACATGATGCCATAGGCGGTGCACAGCCCTGAATAGACGTCAGCCAAACCGTAGATCGTCCACGAAGGTGGTTTGTCGGCGAAGCCAACCAGGTTCATGATGCCGCTCATCGCTTCAGCCACGATGTCAAAAGCGGGCCGGTTGCCGTATGGCCCTTCGTATCCTGGTAGACGGCCGAAACCTGATATCGTGGCGTAGATTAGCCGGGGATTCAAGCCTTTCAGCACGTCGTAGTCGAAGCCCATTTTGGCCATGGCGCCTGGTCGCAGATTTTCCACGACCACGTCGGATGCATCTACCAGCTTGCGGAAAATCTCCTTCCCAGCCTCGCTGCGCATATTTAAAGCCAGGCTCTTTTTATTACGGTTGTAGGCGATGAAACCGCCCGCTTTTTTTGCACCATTTTCGCCTTCGGCGAAAGGAGGTATAGACCGGCGTGGATCGCCCCAACCTGGACGCTCAATCTTGATCACTTCAGCCCCGGCGTCAGCCAGTAACAGCGTGCAATAAGGGGCGCTCATATACTGCCCCAAACTGACGACGCGGATGCCTGTTAATGGACGTAGCATGAACCTCTCCAAAATAACCCTTGACCGCTAATTGTTGCCATTCTCAATCCAACCACTCAACTATGGTTGAAACTCCTTGCCCGACACCCACACAAAGAGAAGCCAGTCCGTAATAAGGCCGGCTTTCGCTCGGAGCGCGCCGTTTCATCTCATGAAGTAACGTGGTCAAAATACGCGCGCCGGAACATCCCAAGGGATGGCCTAAAGCCACAGCGCCACCATTGACGTTGGTGATTTCGGGATCTAAGCCCAGTTGGCGCATCACACCGAGGGATTGGGCGGCAAAAGCCTCATTCAACTCGATGAGAGCTATGTCATCCATGGTCAGGTTAAGACGCTTCAGCAATTTGCGCGTCGCAGGCACGGGCCCGTAACCCATCACGCCAGGATCGACTCCTGCGACAGCAGATCCTACCCAACGGGCCATAGGTTTTAGGTTAAGCTCCCTGGCTTTTTCGGCGCTCATCAGAAGTAATGCCGCCGCACCATCGTTGATGCCGCTGGAATTTCCGGCGGTCACTGTGCCGCCTTTGCGAAAAGCGGGCCTTAGACGCGCCAACTGTTCCATGCTGGTAGCTAATTCATAATGGCCATTTTCCTTCCGGTAACGAGGATGTTCATCTGTGTCGACTAAAAGTGGGTCTTTCTTGCGTTGTGGCACGGAAACGGGAATGATTTCATCTTTAAATTTCCCTTCGTTAATGGCGGCCACGGCGCGGCGGTGGCTCTCCACCGAAAAAGCATCTTGATCCTCGCGAGTGATGTCCATCTCTTCGGCGATGTTTTCGGCCGTTGCGCCCAGGCTGATGATAGGATACATGGCATCCATGCGTGGGTTCTCATAACGCCAGCCCACTGTGGTATCGTAAATCTTGGGTTGGCCCACCTGATATCCCCGGGCCGGTTTAGGCATTGTCCACGGCGCGCGGCTCATACTCTCCACGCCCCCGCCGACGAACACGTCCCCTTCACCCACCAGGATCGACTTAGCGGCTATATTGACCGCTTCTAACCCGGAGGCGCAGTTGCGATTTACCGTAAGGCCGCCAACCTCCTTGGGAAAACCTGCCAGCAACGAGGCCATGCGCGCCACATCGCGGTTATCCTCACCGGCCTGATTACCGCAGCCAGCGTATACATCCTCAACCAATGCCGGGTCAATGCCGGTCCGCTCGATTAATCCTTTGAGTACATAGGAAAGTAAATCATCCGGTCGAACCGCAGCTAATGCGCCACCAACCCGACCGACAGGGCTACGTACCGCGTCAACTATAACAACTTCTCTCATGGTTTAAAATCTTCCTCCAATTCAGTCACAAAATCCGCCAGGCGCGAAGCCACTTCGCGCAGGCGCGGGTGCTGATTGTGAATAAAACGATCCGCATCGGGATCGTCATAAAAGCCGGTAGTTATGCTCTGGGCTTGCTCATCCGTTTCCATGTCCAGGAAGCTAGTAGAAAGGCGCAGCGACAATGCGTGCGGGTCGTCTCCAAATGTCGCGCCTGGCAAGACGGCGATCTCGTAGTTTTCCAGCAGGTAGTGGCCTAGATCCTGGCATGTAAATACGCCGCGAGCTGCCAATGGTTTGCGCCACCTGGCGAAAGAGGGATATAAATAAAATGCGGCCCTTGGTTCCGGACAAGATACGCCAAACTCAAGCAGGGCATCATAAAGATAGCGCGTACGAGCAGCATGCATTTCAGTGCAGGCCTGCATATAGGCTGCAACTTGTGGATTGTCACCATAGGCTACCTGCGCAGCAAACTGTACAGGTGCTGTCACGCAAGACCAGATACAGCCGGCGATAGCTTTCAACGCCCGCTCCAAAGCCACTCCTGCCGCTGTCGGTGGCAATATCGCCACACCAAAACGCCATCCGCCAAGGGACATGTGCTTGCTTAAGCCACCAAACACGATGGTGCCATCCGCATAAGTATGGGCAGGGGAAACATGGCCGGCTGAATCATAAGTGACCATGCCATATATCTCGTCGCTGAGAATCATTAATTCACGATCCCGTGCAAAATCGGTTAATTTCTGCGTCTCTTCAAGGGAAAGCGTGGTTGACGTCGGGTTATGAGGTGTGCTGAAAAGCAGGAGGTCTGGACGGCGCCATTGTTCGGCCGCTTCACTCATTGCGCCTTGAAGGCGGTTGACATCAAGCCGGTAATCATCACCAGGGTCCATGGGCACTTCCAACAGCAGCCGGCCAGACAAAGTGGCCAGATCCTGGTAAGAGGACCAGGCGGGAGTGGGCATGATAATATCGCCATCCAAGGCGACCAACAGTGCATAAAGGAGGGATTTGCTACCGGGTCCGATCACAACCTGGTTGGCGGCGACCGGTAGATTGAAATGACGTTCATAAAAAGTCGCAATGGTTTGCCGCAATTCAGGTATGCCCAGGGCGGGCAAGTAGCTGCGCTGCTGCGCATTATCTTGAAGGGCCTTAGCCACTAGAGGGTGGACCGGAAAACGGGATTCGCCGAATCCCAGATGATACACTTCTCTTCCAGCCGCCCGCATCTCCTGCACACGATCGTTCATGGACAAAGTGGGCGAAGGCTTCAAGCCTTTTAATCCGCTTCGTGAAAATCGGAATGGACGATAAGAATTGCTCATTATTCAAACAACCCCATAACCAAGCGCGTGAGAGATCTTCCTGGCGGTGTCACGAACCGCGGGTGAGATGCTCTTTTCCAATTCAGCGCGCGAAATTTCGGCCGTCGAGACTGAGACGTTAATCGCTCCAACGACCATACCATTTTCATCCAGGATAGGAGCGGCTGTAGAGCGCAATCCCAGTACCCATTCCTCATCATTGACGGAGTAACCGTCTAGACGCACTTGGGCCAGGTCTGCTTCCAATGCCGCTCGAACGACTATCGTACTGGTTGTGCAGGGCGTAAAATCGCAAGCATCCAGCCTTCGGCTGAGTTCCTCAGGGGGCAAGAAAGCCAGCATTGCCTTGCCCAATGAAGCACAATGTGCCGGAATGCGCGAACCAGGCCCTATCATCACGCCGATAACTTCTCTGTATCGGACGCGATCGATATAAACGACTTCCAAGCCATCCAATACGCTCAGGCTGGCCGTTCGGCCCACGTCTTGCGCCAAACGCTGCAGGTAGGGGCGGGCTACTTGCCTTAGTTCCAGACTGGATATAGCTGTGAATCCAAGTTGCAGAACCTTTAATCCTGGCTGGTAGCGTCTGGTGTCAGGATCACGTTGCAGAAAGCCGTCTTGTTCGAGGGTGTAAAGAATGCGGTAGGCAGTGGTCTTGTTTAGATTTGCGGCGTCTTTGATTTGAGACAGCGAAAGCGTAGGCGTTTCGCGGCTAAAGAGCGTAAGTACTTGAAGACCTCGTCGTAGCGCCTCAATGGTATAGGATGGCTGAGCCATATTGACGACTTTTCTAATGCAGGCGGTTTCGACTGTCGAAACCCGGTTTCGTTTAGTGGACTGGCGTGAGTCTAACATAGGGGTTAGTTGATGTCAACTAGAGAACGGAGAAAGGGTCCAAGAACAACCTGATAGGCGTTTCAGGTGAAAACTAGACCAATCTTCCTGGCAGCGGCTATGATGCGTTTTTTACTGGAGATTGGCCCAGTTGGTGGACGGCCGTTCATTACTCTGGAGAACTAAACGTGGATTACCATTCCAGGTAACCAAGGAAATCATCGTCTTCTAGGAAATCATCATCTTGCCAAAGCTCGCGCTTAAGTTGTTCATACACATGGTAAACGATGGGGCAAAGCTCATAATTGAATACGACGTTCCAAAGACGGGAGCGAAAATCTTTCTTGTGCAAATGGGGAAAAGAGCTGCAAACTTGCGGGCGGGCGGCGTAATTGGTACAGAGATCGTCAGCGAGAAAGGGGCATGGTTGCGCATTGAATTTGAACTTGCCAGGTCTCTCATCGTGGGGAATTAGATGGGTTTCCAGGAAGATCGGCGGTGCTATGGCCAGGCCATTGGCGAATCTGGTGACGTCCTGTTGGGTAAGAACCGGACGAGTTACTTTGCAGCAGTTAGCACATTGCGTGCAATCAATCTGGGCTGAAACTTCCTCATATATTTCATGGACAATTGCATCCAGGTCTCTAGAGCGCATATCCAAGTTTTTGAGAAAACTACGGAAAGCCACATTTTCATCTCCTTTTTCGAGCGCTTCCTCGGCGATAAATTGGAGATCGATTTTAAGGGTCATTTGCTTGTGGTATTCTCCGTTATGACAATCTGCTCAATGCGCTCGCCCCTTGGGGACAATTCAGTTGCCCATTCGATGTTCCACGTGAGGCAAATCATTTCTTCAGCGAGTAGCCCTTAGGATTTTGGGATGCTCTTACTGCAAAACTGTAGCATCAAGGTATATTATAGTTCGTTTCGACCTATCTTTCGCGATAACCACCGCAGAAAGGAAGTAAGGAATCTCCAGAGAGCGATTGGGTTGCCAATAAAGATCGAGAATTAACCGGGGTGGGTCCGTCTGGACATGCCCACTGTATCCTTGAAGTTGTAATGCGTTATCAAAGTCAAAAGTGGCTGAACGCACAGGAAACTCAGCGGCCGGATAGCGTACAGATGCCAGGTCACGAGGAGGCGAAAGCCCAGTGCCTACTGTCCTTAATACAATCAGAACGATGAGAAACCAAAACAGTTGCGTGAAGAGTAAAATCCATTGATCGATTTTGTTTAATCTGGTGGTAACGTCAATAGCTATCAGCAAAGAAAATGGGGCGAAAAACAAATAAATGCGACCGGTTTCACCTCTACCAGTGCCAGACAAAATGACGATAAACAATTTTAAACTCAGAGCCACGGCCATTTTTCTTATAGGTCCTTCTAAAAATAAAAACTGCCGATTAGGGCTAGAAGAAAAACTACCAGGCCAATAAATAAGGGGTAATCCCAAAGGTGAAGTACCAGCCAGGCCCAATAATTTCTGGTAAGTTGATTGTGATAGCTCATGGCTGATTCGAAGACTGCAAAGAGTGGGCTCGAGATCAAGCGGTCGTTTGCCGTTGCTGGAATTGTAAAGCAGTATATTAGGTGGGAGTCTTCTCAGATTACAATTTAGGTAAGCGTTCTAACAGCAGAAAAGTGAATGGGGAAAGGTGACGGCCGTCACGGCCGTGTTCTTCACGCTCAATCTCCCGCCATTTAGTTTCATCCAGCTTGGGGAAATAAACATCTCCCTCAAACTCGCCATCGACCTGTGTCAGATAGATGCGGTCCGCCTGGGGTAGCAGCTGCTCGTATAGGAGTGCGCCGCCGATAACCATCAGTTCCTCGTTCTCTGATGCGGTAGACAGCGCCTGCGGCAGGGAATGGACGACGATGCAGCCAGGAGCGTCATAATCTTTTTGACGGGTGAGGACGATGTTGGTCCGCCCGGGCAACGGCCGAAAACGTTCCGGGATGGATTCGTAGGTTTTGCGGCCCATGAGGACAGGCTTGCCCATGGTGATCTCGCGGAAGCGGCGCATGTCGTCGGGCAAGCGCCAGGGCAGGCGGTTGCCGGCGCCGATGAGGCGGTTGCGGTCCATGGCTACGACGAAAGAGATGGTGGGTCGTTTCATCTCAGACGGCAATGGGGGCCGAGATGCGCGGGTGGCTCTGGTAGTTGAGCAGTTCGAAATCCTCATAGCGGAAATCGAAGATAGAGCGCACACTGGGATTGATCTTCATCTGTGGCAGCGGGTAGGGCTGTCGCGAAAGCTGCAGTTTGGCCTGTTGCAAATGGTTGAGGTAGAGGTGCGCATCGCCGAATGTGTGTACAAAATCGCCTGCCTGGTAGCCGGTGACCTGGGCCAGCATCATGGTCAGCAAGGCGTAAGAGGCGATGTTAAAGGGCACTCCGAGGAAGATGTCGGCACTACGCTGGTACAGCTGGCAGGAAAGTTTGCCGTTGGCGACGTAGAATTGAAACATGGTGTGGCAGGGAGGCAGGGCCATGCCCTCTACGTCGGCCACGTTCCAGGCGCTGACGATGTGCCTGCGGGAATCAGGGTTGTTGCGCAAACGGTCGACGAGCTGGCTGATCTGATCATAAGAACGGCCGTCCGGCCCAGGCCAGGAACGCCATTGGTAGCCGTATACCGGGCCTAGATCCCCATTTTCATCAGCCCATTCATCCCAAATGGTGACGCGGTTATCACGCAGGTACTTGATGTTGCTGTCGCCCTGCAAGAACCACAGAAGTTCGTGGATGATGGAGCGTAAGTGCAGTTTTTTGGTGGTGACGGCTGGGAATCCGGCCGAGAGATCGTAGCGGGTCTGGTAGCCAAAGACGCTAATGGTGCCGGTGCCGGTACGATCTTCTTTGGTCACTCCATTGTCCAAGACGTATTGCATCAAATCCAGGTATTGGCGCATCTGGTTATTCTCCTAATGTGGCTATAACTCTAAAGTATCACAAACCGCTGTGAGTGACACGTGGTGGGGGAAAAGGGTCGCGCAAAGGCGGCAAGGGGCAAAGGCGCAAAGAAAATTTGCGAGTTTTGGAAGCGGGCTGCGGCAGAGTTGGCCTGGAGTATCACAGATGGCGATTGGAGATGCTTGTTGGGAGGAGGGGTCACGCAAAGGCGCGAAGGAGCAAAGACGCAAAGGGAGGCTGGGTGTCAAGTTGCCAGATTGGCCTCCATTAATCGATGGAGATGGAGGCTATGGTCCAGTTGTCTTGTACTGCGCCGTCAACTTGAATGGGTAGCCGGGCGGTGGGGTTGGCTATGTCGTAGAGGCCCATGTCGAGCGTGTATTGGCCGGGCGGGAGATTGGCTGGCAAGAGCAGGCCGTGGTTGTCTATGATTGTTTCCGTGCTGGGCCAGGTGGTGGTTGGAGACAGGCCACCTCCTGGTTCGCTGTCATGTTGGGCGACCAGATTGCCGTTCTGATCGATCAGGTGCAAGAAAATTTTATAGCGTTGGTCAAGCGCTTCGGCCGTTTGCCAGAAGAGGGTTAGCTGCACGATATCGCCTGGCGCTAGCTGATTGGATTGGAGTGAGTAACCCTGCAGGGTAATCGCCGGACCGAAGGGAAGGGAAACGGCCGTGTCCATGATTTTCGCCGCTTGCTGGGGAACGGCATAAACCAAGAAACGCACATCGCCCACCCACTCTTCGGAGGCTTTGAAGGTGTTGGCGTCTAGCCAGCGTTCCACGACACGCTGCGGGTCGCGCTGATCTTCTCCCCAGAAGAGAGCATACAGCCGGTCATGATCGGCGGCGATTTGCGCCAACTGTGGTTCTAAGGAGGCGGGATCGGGCTGTCCTTTGGGCAGAGGATAGACGGGCGCTCCCTCCTGATGATAGTAGGTGAAGACTTCCCATTGGTTGGGGGCGTTGAGGATAATGCCCGCGTTCGGATATGCCTCAGCGGCGATGCGGGCGGCCATGCCGCGGTAGTCTGCACGAGTGAAGGCGGGATCATTGTAGAGATTATCTAGAGAAACGGCCGTACCCCACAGCAGAGGCACGAAGAGCAAGAGGGGGATGAGCAAAGGGTATTTTCTGCGCCATAAAGGGAGGGGGTTGTCCATCGACCTGCCCAACCAGAGGACAAAGAAGGGCGCGGCGGCGAGCATGAATTTGAAGAAGGCGGGCAGGGTTGTCCCTGCAGCAAACATGAAGAGTACGGGGACAACCGTGCCCAGCAATGGAATCAATACCTGTCGCCGTGCAGCGAGCCAAGCCCAAAGCAACAATCCGATCACAGCCACGGAAGGCCAAAACAAGGCATCGGCGGAGATGGTCTGGCCAAAGGCCAGCCAGCGTACGCTGTCCCAGAGGAATTGCAATATTGGTGCGCGCACTCCCGGACGACCGCCCGCCTGGCGCAGGAAGATCGGCAGCCAGGGTAGGTAAAGCAGGAAAATCAGGGCCATCATGCCCAGCCAGTGCAAGATCGTTTTGCGCAACGGCCGTTTCTGCCGGAGTAGGTGCGGATCAAATGCGAAGTTGCCGAAGGCGCGCAACAACCAAAGCAGGACGATCAAATTGTGCAGCACCAGGATAGCTGGGAAAAAGTAGTGGGTGTAATTTCCGGCTGTGGCAGTGAAGACATAGGCGACGGCCCATATGTTGCTGCGTTCTGCGTTTAGCCAGCGCCACAGAAATATCATAGAGACGGCCGCCAGTAGTGCCAAAATTGCGTACATGCGTGTTTCTTGGCTGTAGTAAATTAACGTGGGATTGATTGCGGCTAGGAAGGCTGCGATCAAAATAAAGCGTAGGCCCGCTTTCCGGTCGCGTTGAGTGAAGAAAAGCCGCCCCAATGCGAGCGTGGCCGCCACTGTGAGAATGCCCGCAAAGGCTGAAAATGAGCGCAGGCCGAATTCGCTCTCGCCCAGTAATTCCCGCCAGCCGCGCAGCGAGATGTAGTAGAGCGGTGGGTGAATGTCGCTGGCTGTGCCCTCGATAATTAGCGAAAGCGAGCGTTCGCTAAGGCGGGCGCTGTTGCCTTCATCGTTCCAGAAGGATTGTGCATCTAGGCCAAGGAAACGCAGCCCGGTCGCTAACCACAGTATTAGGATAGCAATCAACAGTGGCAACCAGGTGGCCCATTTAGCTATTCGAGCGCTGCTCCTTCTATTAGTCACGTGCTGGATTATATAGTGCCTGCCTCACCGTTTGCCAGGAACTTGTGCCCTGTAACTGAACAGTCGTTATAATAGGTCGCTTATATTCGAATTTGGAAAGTAATTGCTAAGAGTCTAAGTGATGCAATGCACCTTACGGTTCAAGTGGTGCAATGCACCGGGAGTGCAATCCACCTGGAGGCAGATTTGGATAAGATTCAACGTGTGACGGGTATGCAGGATGTGCTGCCTGAAGATCGACGATATTGGGACTGGATAATCGAAATGGCGTCAGAGCTGGCGCGGCTTTATGGTTTCTCCAGATTGGATGTCCCTATCGTCGAGTATACGGATCTGTTTGCGCGGGGGATGGGAACGGCATCCGATGTTTTTGTGCAAAAGGAGATGTATACCATCAAGGAACCTGACGGATCGAGTATTACCTTGCGTCCCGAATATACCGCGGGCCTTGTGCGTGCCTATATCCAGAATGGCATGTCCAGCTGGACACAACCTGTGAAAGTTTATACCTTCGGTCCTATCTTTCGCCGCGAACGGCCGCAGGCTGGACGCTATCGCCAACACAGCCAGTTTAACGTGGAAATATTGGGTGAAATGGATCCGGCGGCCGATTTGGAGGTCATGCTGCTCTCCATGAACCTCTACCGATCGTTGGGTTACAGGGGGTTGACCTTTCAGCTAAATAGTACCGGATGTCCCGAGTGCAAGCCGGCCTACATCGCCACCTTGAAGCGCTATTTCGCAGATCATATCGACAAGTTGGCCCCGGTAGATAAGGAGCGTTTACAAAAGAATGCCTTGCGCGTGCTAGATAGCAAAGAAGCAGGTATGGATGAACTGCTGGCCGGCGCACCGCATATGGTTGACCATCTATGCGAGGACTGCGCCAGCCATTTCGCCGATTTGCGGGAACTGCTCGACGCTCTGGATCAATCCTACAGCATTAATTTTCGCTTAGTTCGCGGTATAGATTACTATACTAAGACCGTCTTTGAAGTATGGGCCGAGGGTATTGGCGCCCAGGCTGCTGTCTGTGGCGGAGGTCGTTATGATGGCCTCTCGGAAGCGATCGGCGGTCCCTCTACCCCGGGAGTCGGTTTTGGTAGCGGCATCGAAAGAATTGTACTGGGTTTGAAGCAGCAAGCGATTTCTCCTCCTGAAGTGGCTGCTCCCCCTATTCTGGTCGCCCATTTTGGCGGCAAGACCAAGGAAGCGGCGGTACGGCTTGTCTACCGGCTACGTGATGCTGGCATTGGCGCGCGACTGGCTTTCGCACGTGGACGGCGTAGTATGAAGAGCCAGATGCGGGAGGGGAATCGACATAATGTTAAAACTATGTTGATCGTGGGCGAATCGGAGTTGGAAGCAGGTGAAGTGACGGTACGGCCGATGGACGGTGGAGAGCAGAGGAGCGTCGCTTTGGCGAATATCGTCGATTGGCTGGCTTAATAGTGGCTCGATGAACTTTGTTGGCATCTTACACCAGCCCCGCATCCCGGGAACGGAACCGCTGGCTGAAGAGGTCGCCCAATGGCTGGCTGAGCGGGAAGTTCGCAGTTGGGTTGGCTCGACCTGGGATGAGAGCAACATCGACGGCCACTTTTCTGAATTTGATTTGCTGGTCGTTTTGGGTGGCGACGGTTCAACTTTACGGGCCGCGCGTCTGATCACACCCTACAGCGTGCCGATTTTTGGCATCAACCTGGGAAGAGTTGGCTTTTTGAGTGAAGCCCAGCCCGGCGAATGGCGAGAGAAACTGACCAGGGTCCTTGATGGGGAACACTGGATTGAGCGCCGCTTGCGAATGCAGGCTTTTCTGCTGCGCGACGGTGAAGTTATGGACTCCTTCGTGGCTCTCAATGATGTGGTTCTTGGCAGAGGACAACATGCAAGGGTCATTCGCTTGCACCTGTTGGTAGATGGCGATCTGGTAACAACTTATGTGGCCGATGCCCTTATTGTGGCCACGCCAACTGGATCAACTGCCTACGCCATGGCTGCGGGCGGTCCGTTGCTGCCACCACAACTGCAGAACTTTGTGGTGGTGCCTGTGGCCGCGCACTTGAGTCTAAATCGCGCTTTGGTACTGCACGAGGAGGCGGAGATCGTCGTTCGTGTTGAAATGGATCATGAAGCCAACCTGACGGCCGATGGCCAGCAAGGAGCGTTTTTACAAAATGGTGACCGGATTGTGATACAGAAACATGACCAACCGTGCCTTTTTGCGCGCGTAGAATCTTCGGGATATTTTTATCGTCGCTTAATGCGCCGCCTGGGTTTCAGTTGGCCAAAGCGTTAGTTGCAGAAGAATCAATTATGATGGAAAACGAAACGCCAAGAACACGCTCCTTGTTGCGACAAGCGGAGCGCAATGCGGATTCCGGCAAGATCGTGGCCGCCGAGATGCTTTACCGGCAGATCATAGAGGAAGCGCCGCAAAGTACGGCCGCTTGGCTGGGGCTGGCGCAGGTGATGCAGGACACGCGTGATAAGCAGGCCGCATACGAACGTGTGTTGGAACTAGACGAGGGCAACCAGGTTGCAATGGAAGGTCTCGCTGCGCTGAGCGGTGGATCAGATGCTGCGGACAATCCGGCCGTTGCCGGCGAATCAAAATCCGCAGAAATACGTCTGGAGGGTCAGGAAGCTGCCGTCCTGGACGACTTACCAACCACGGCGGAGATTAGCAATTCAGGTGGGCAAGCGGATAGGATCGTGACCTCTACCGGCGCTTTGGCAGGAGCGGCGACGGTAGAAGACGAAGCTCACGAGCATACACATGGCCATGCTGTGGCTTATGACCCGGATGCAGAACTGTTCTGTTACCGGCACCCCAATCGCAGTACATCTTTGCGTTGTTACAAGTGCAATAAAGCCATTTGCAGCGAGTGTACGGTTAAAACTCCGGTTGGCTATTTGTGTCCGGACTGTCACCGTGAGGCCGAAGATGCATTTTTCAATTCCAAAGCTACAGATTACCTCCTGGCGGCGCTGATTGCACTGCCCCTTAGCCTTATAGCGGGTTGGTTGGTAGTGCGTTTTAGCGGTGGGATTTTTATCATTTTGTTGTTCGTATTTGCCGGTGGCGCAGTAGGCGGCTTTATCGCACGCATGTCCAAAAGGGTTATTGGCAATCGACGCGGGCGATACATACCCTACCTGGTTGCCGCCTGCATTATTATTGGCGTCCTTGTTTTTGCCTGGCCCTGGTTGTTATTCTTTATAGCCGGTAATGCGGGCGTCCTGCTCAAGTTAGCCGGTATCGGTGTTTATATGTTTACGGCTGCAAGCTCCGCTTTTTATTGGGCACGGTAGCTGTGCGGTGCAATACAATTAATGACCGTGAGTCAAGCCCATGTTGAGTGAACTGACTATTCGTAATTTCGCTATCATCGACGATTTGCGATTACAGTTCGCACCCGGTTTTACGGTGCTGACTGGCGAAACAGGAGCGGGAAAATCGATCATACTTGACGCTGTTTCTCTGGTTCTCGGCGGCCGTGCAGATTCGACTGTCGTGCGCGCAGGCTCTGATCGGGCCTACTTGGAGGCGGCGTTTGATTTGCCTCCAGCATTGCAAAAGACGATTTTGCCGCTGCTCGAGAAGGAGGGGCTGGATGATGAAACTGATAATCACCTCTTGCTTGCTCGTGAGGTTCGAGCCAATGGTCGCACTATCTCGCGCATCAACGGCCGTAGCGTCAATTTGAATTTCATGCGCCAAATTGCTGATCCATTGGTTGATATTCATGGTCAGGGCGAGCATCTTTCCCTGCTCAAACCGCGCGCCCATTTGCCGCTGCTGGATTCCTACGGCGACCTGAACAGCGAGCGGGAAAAGTTTTCATCTGAAGTGACGAAACTGCGCAAGGTGCAGCAGGAGTTGGTGTCGCTGCGACAAGATGAGCGACTGATCGCCCAGCGCATCGATATGCTGCAATATCAAATAAAGGAAATCGACGCGGCCGATTTGCAGGAAGGGGAGGAGAGCGAACTGCGTGAGGAACGCACGCGCCTGGCCAACGCCGAACAGCTCAATCGTCTGGCAGCCGAAGTCACGGCCGTTTTGACCGGTTTTGACGACGAAACCATGGCGGCGACTGATCTCATTGGCAAGGCTGAGCGCGCGCTAAACCAACTGGCACGCCTTGACGAGTCCCGCAAGGCTTTCCTTGAAAACTTGCAGGGACTCGCATTTCAATTGAGCGAGCTGGCCGCTGAGGTGCGGGATTACCAAAACAAACTGGAATTCAACCCTCAACGCCTAGATGAAGTGGAAGAGCGTCTGGAATTGATTGGTACGCTCAAGCGTAAGTACGGGGACAACATCGCCGATGTTCTGGCAACGAGAACGCGGGCAACCAAACAGTTGGAGCAGATCACGCACAGCAAGGAGCGTGTAGCCGAGTTGGAGGTGCAAGCGGATCACCTGCTACACCTTATCGGTAAATCTGGACAAATCTTGTCAAAAAAGCGACAGGCAACAGCCGGAAAACTGTCGACGGCGGTGGAGAGACAGTTGAGTGATCTGCAAATGGCAGGAGCACGTTTCGAAGTACAATTTGAGCGCGAGACCGCCGCCGATGGCGCTTTTGTAAAGGATCAGCGCTTTGCCTTTGACCAGACAGGCCTCGACCGCGCCGAGTTTCTTGTCTCCGCCAATCCAGGTGAGCCGTTGAAGCCGGTGGCCAAGGTGGCCAGTGGCGGCGAAACGGCCCGGCTCATGTTGGCTTTGAAGACGGCCCTGGCCGAGGTCGATGGCACGCCAACGCTGATCTTCGACGAGATTGACCAAGGGATCGGCGGCCGGGTTGGGGGTGTTGTGGGCCAGAAACTGTGGGGATTAACCACGGTTGGCGAACATCAAGTTGTGGTGGTTACGCACCTTCCCCAACTTGCTGGCTACGGAGACGTTCATATTCGCGTCAGTAAACAGGTGAAAGAACAGCGAACGATCACTTCGGTCAAGAACCTTGACGCCAACGGACGCGTTGCGGAACTGGCTGATATGTTGGGCACCAGTGGTGAGACGGCCGTTGGCGGCGCCGAGTCCATTCTGCGCCAGGTAAAAGAAAGCAAGAAAAGTCGCGTATCTTAGCCTTGGTGTTTTGCAAACAAACCTTTATCAACTTTCTACGTTCAAATAGAATGTTCTTGTTGGCGAGAAAAGTCGGCAACTATGCCCTGTTTAAGTGTCAGACGCTGAGCTCTCTTCGTCAATCACCTGGTTGCCTAGTAAATAATCGATAGCTGCCTGCAGCTGGGTATCGTTAAATTCGACGCCTTCCTCGAACTCAGGCAGTTGCACCGCAATATCCGGTTGCAATCCTTCCTCATGAACCCACAACTCATCTGGCGTCAGCCAGCGGGCGAAGGTGATGCGTACACCGCCCCCGTTGCTCAATTCTTGCCACGTTTGCACAGTGCCTTTGCCAAAGGAAGTCTGTCCAATCAGCACGCCTCGCTTGCGATCCTGAATGGCGCCAGCCAGTACTTCGGAAGCGCTGGCGCTGCCCTCGTCGATGAGAACGACCAGCGGCAGTTCTTCTGCGTTTCCCTTGTTGGTCGCGTTATACTCTCGCTCTACTCCGTTGGCGAACTCCTGAATTAGAACCGTTCCTTCAGGTAAAAATTCGTCGGCAATGTCTACGACTGTACCCAATCCACCGCCTGGATTGCGGCGTAAGTCCAAGATCATCCCCGCTGGTTCTTCAGCCAGCAGCTCGGAAAGTACCTCTTGCAGCTCCTCAGTGGTTCGAGTGCCAAAATGGCTTAAGCGCACATAGGCCAGATCATCTTCCAGTATTTCACCACGAACGCTGTCGATCTCGATCACAGCTCGAGTAATGTCCACGGTAAAAGTTTCTCCATCCCGTTCGATCAGCAGGGCAACGGCCGTGCCTACCGGACCTCGAATCAGCTGCGCCGCTTCCATTACGCTCATATCAGTCAGTTCCACGCCATCTGCCTGACGTAAGATGTCACCAGGGCGCAATCCAGCGGCGTGTGCTGGCGTTCCGTCAATCGGGGAAACGACCGTGATGTTGCCATCCTCGGTAGTAACCTCTACGCCAATACCCTGAATCTCCCCTGCAAAGCCCTCGCGCTCGGCGATCTCATCTTGCGGCGATAAATAGCGGGTGTGCGGGTCGTCCAGAGCTGCCAACATGCCATTGATCGCTCCCTCGGCCAGGATGTTTTCATCCACTGGCTGGTCAAAATAGCGCGTTTGCACCAGATCGTGAACTTCCCATAAAGGTTCAAATGCTTCGCTGTCTTCTTGCGACAAGAAAGTTGCGGGAAATACATTGAAGGGTGCGATAGGGGACTGCCCCAGCAGATATCCGGCATTGAAACCGACTAACAGGGCGGCGATCCCGATGAATAAAGCAGATAAATGAGATTTCATTAAGCAAACTCCTTGTCGTCCCCTTCAGAATTGCCCCAATATGATAGGAAGCACGATGATCGCTTTCAGGTAGTTTTCCAGGAACTTTAAGGAGAATGATACGCGGTCTTTATTAGCACCGCGTTGGCGTAGGCTAAGAGATGCCTGAGCGAGGATAAGTCACAGGGCGACCGTCTTGGTACAGTCGCTCCATTTTGTTAAAATTAGGATTAGCCCGCTCTGTAAGGCATAGGCTGTCATCAAAACCTGTTATGAACACGCAGAAAATTCGTACGACCTACACCTTTTCGCTCCTATTGCTAGATGCACTCATGATCGTGCTGGCTTTTGTCTCTGCCTATTGGCTGCGAACGAATCTGGCCTGGCCGGAGGAGTTGTCGATTATCTACTCCATCGCCAACTACCTGGGCTTTCTTGTGTTGCAAGTTGTGGTTATCATCGCAACCCTATTTTATTATCGCCAATATTACATTCCCCGATCCGTATCCCGTGTAGACCAGGTTTACTATGTCATCGCGGCCGTCTCGATCGGCACGCTGATTGCTGTGGCCCTTTCCACACTTTTCTTCAAGGACAATGACGCAATTGTCAATTACCCGCGGGCTATGATTGTTTACTCCTGGGTGCTTTCCATCATCTTCATCATCATAGGCCGCATGTTACATCAGACTATCCGCAACCTGATACGAGATCGAGGCATGGGCCAGGATCGCCTGTTGGTTGTAGGCACTGGTGATACGGCGCGGATAATGTTGCAGCGCATATTGTGGTCCCCCCAACTTGGCTATGAACTGGTCGGCGTCATTGATGGCGACAGTGGTGAAAAGGAATTCTTAGGGGTCCCGATTTTAGGAAGACCAGAGGATTTACCGCGACTTATTGAGGAACTGGCTATTGATGAAGTGATCGTGGCTATCCCGGAAAAAGGGCACCGGGAAGCTGTACGTGTGATCTCTTACTGTGAACGTGGCCGAGTGACGGTGAAAGTATTCCCAGACATTTTTGAATTCGTGACTTCTCAGGCGACCATCGACGATCTAGGTGGGCTACCTTTGCTTTCGGTGCGGGATTACGCTTTGCGCGGTTATATGCTGATATTCAAGCGTATGATCGATTTGGTAGGATCGGTTCTGGCCCTGGTTTTCGTATCACCGTTGATGTTGTTTACGGCTTTGGCCATCAAACTTGAATCCCCTGGCCCTGTTTTCTTTGTCCAGCCGCGCATGAGCCTGGATGGAAAAAGATTTATGTTGATTAAATTCCGCTCGATGCGTTCAGATGCCGAGAAAGATGGACCAGGGTGGACGACAGAGGACGATCCACGGCAGACAAAACTAGGGACATACCTACGCCGCTTTGAGCTGGACGAGTTGCCTAACTTGTTCAATGTATTGCTGGGGGAGATGAGTCTAGTCGGGCCGCGACCTGAGCAGGCGCATTACGTGGAGCAGTTTCAGAAAATTGTGCCGCGCTACATGGAGCGCCACCGCGAGAAGGCAGGCATGACCGGATGGGCGCAGGTTAGTGGTATGCGTGGGGATACCTCTATCATAGAGCGCACCAAGTACGACTTGTGGTATTCAGAACATTGGTCGATACTGCTAGATACCAAGATATTGTTGCGCACAGTTTGGCAACTTTTCCGTCCAAAACAGAAGGTCAAAGCAGTACAGGATGTGCCAAAGGCGGAGCTCGAGAGCGAAAGCAGTCGTGTTAACGGCCAGCATGGAACTGGTGAACTACAGACGGATGAACCCCTCAGGACCCGTTGAAGATCTGTGAAGTGTACTTGATCTTATAATCCTACCATCTCCTCAGTCCTCCGCGATCTAACGTTCTTCTTATTTGACCTTGATCTATGGCCATGTTATGATAACCACAGCGGATGCTTGGCACTTGGAGGCCTAGAGTGCTAAGGGGCTTGGCATACGACATTTTAGATTGCTAAATGCTGGAGACTAGAGTCGACCTCTAGTCTCCGGCTTGTATGAAACGAAGATGCTGCATATACTCAGCGAACGCCAAGAAACGATATTAGGATTGGTGGTTCGCAATTATATCGAAACAGGCCAGCCTGTTAGTTCTAAGGTTTTGGTTGAAAACTCTGATCTGGACGTCAGTTCTGCCACCGTGCGTAATGAACTGGCGGCCTTGGGCGATCAGGGTTTTTTGATGCAGCAGCACACTTCCGCCGGCCGCGTCCCTACGGAACTGGGGTATCGTTATTTTGTGCAGAAGCTCTTGGGGGAGTTTCATCTACCTGTACACGAGCAGCAGATGATTCGCCATCAGTTTCACCAGGCTAGACTGGAGATGAACCAGTGGATGCAGCTGGCTGCGGCTATCCTGGCACGGACTTCACAGGGCGCTAGTTTTGTGACTGCACCAAGAGCACGCGCTAACCGCTACAAACATTTACAATTGATTGCGACGCAGGGGCGGATGGTGCTTCTGGTATTGGTGTTACAAAGTGGTGAGGTTAAGCAGCAGATGTTGACGCTCGCCGAGCCACTGCCGCAGACACGCTTGAGTTTGGCGGCCGATCACTTGAACGGCCAATATGAATATGCTACCTATGACGAAATCCAACGGCGTACCGATAACCTGGATACATTAGAGTTTGAGGTGACGCGCCTGGTACTTGATATCCTGGGACGCGCCGACAACCGGTCAATCAGCGATATCTACAGAGATGGATTGACAAACCTTTTGGAAGATGAAGGCACGCGTCAAGCGGTACGTGTTCTTGAGGAGCGCACGTTGCTGGCAAATGTTATTTCTCAAGCCATGCTGCCAGAATCCTCTGGGGTTAAGGTGGTTATTGGCGGCGACGGCCGTTGGGAAGAGTTGAAGGAGTGTACTATCATCCTCTCCCGCTACGGGGTGCCGGATGATATTGGCGGAACAGTCGCTGTGATTGGTCCCACACGTATGGCGTATGGTCGGAATGTCGCCGCGGTCCGTTACGTGGCAGGCCTGATGAACAACTTTGTTTACGAATATTTTGTTGATCCGTATCAACAAGAATCTTGGAAGAACGAGGAAGCGATAGGTGAGTGACGAGCTATTGAACGAAGAGATTCCTGCTGTGGAAGAGGCGGTCGTTGCCGAAGAAGCGCCGGAAACGGACGCCGAGACCATTGAGGAACCATCATTAGAGGAACAATTGAAATTGGCCAAAGAAGAAGCGGCCAAAAACATGGACAGCTTTCTTAGAGCGCAAGCTGAGTTGTCGAACGCACGTAAAAGATTTGAGAAACAGCAGACCCTGGTCTATGTCAACGCCAATGCGGACCTGGTAAGCAAGCTCTTGCCGGCTCTTGATGACTTTGACCGGGCAGTAGAAAGTGTTCCTGAGGCCATCAGCGAAGATAACTGGTATGATGGCATTGAACTGGTCCACCGAAAACTGTTAGCCATATTGGAAAGTTTAAATGTAACAGAGATTGAGGCGTTAGGAAAAACGTTTGATCCCAATTTCCATGATGCGCTCGCCGCGGAACCGTCGGATGAATATGAGAGCGACACGGTAACACGGGTTATGATTAAAGGTTACCAGCTAGGGGACAAGGTTATTCGGCCGTCTCTGGTATATGTGGCTGCTTGACATTTGTTAGCGTTGGCGCTTTGCGCCAGGGTCTATATTAGAATGAGGAAAAATAGAAATGGGTAAGATAATTGGAATTGACTTGGGAACGACAAACTCTGTTGTATCTGTCATGGAAGGTGGCGAACCGATAGTTGTCCCTAGTGCGGAAGGCAGCCGCCTCTTCCCCTCAGTTGTGGCTGTAAACCCAAAGACGGGCGAACGTCTTGTAGGGCAAGTGGCTAAACGCCAGGCGGTCATCAATCCGGAAAACACCATATCTTCTGTGAAACGTTTTATGGGACGTAAGTTCGAAGATGCTGAGGTGGAGCGGGCGCGCCAGTATGCATCTTATGAGATTCGTAAGGCATCCAATGGGGATGTACGTGTCGTAATGAATTCTCGTGAATATTCACCGCCTGAAATCTCGGCCATGATCTTGCAGAAAATGAAATCAGATGCCGAAGCATACCTGGGCCAGCCGGTTACGCAAGCTGTCATCACAGTGCCTGCTTACTTTAATGACAGCCAGCGGCAGGCAACCAAGGATGCGGGAAAGATCGCTGGTCTGGAGGTCTTGCGAATTGTCAATGAGCCCACCGCTTCGTCTCTGGCTTATGGCTTAGGGAATGAGAAGGATGAGATGATCGCCGTCTATGATTTAGGGGGTGGTACCTTTGATATCTCCATCCTTGAAGTTGGCGATGGCGTTTTTGAGGTTAAATCTACCAACGGCAATACATTCCTGGGTGGAGATGACTTTGACCTGAAGATCATTGATTGGGCGGCCGATCAATTTAAGATGCAAGAAGGTATTGATTTGCGCAATGATCGACAGGCGTTACAACGCTTACGCGAAGCTGCTGAAAAAGCAAAGATCGAACTTTCGACGACGATGCAGACGGAGTTGAACCTACCCTATATCACGGCCGATGCTACTGGTCCTAAACATCTGAATTTAACTTTGACCCGGGCCAAATTGGAACAATTGACCGATGATTTGGTCAAGAAGTCCATCGAGCCCTGTCGCCTGGCTCTGAAAGATGCTGGTGTGTCCATCAGTGATGTAACCGAGATCATCCTGGTGGGCGGCATGACGCGCATGCCGGCTATTACTGAGGCGGTGAAGAAATTCTTCGGTAAGGATCCGCATAAAGGGGTCAATCCCGACGAAGTTGTTGGCCTTGGAGCGGCGATTCAGGCAGGTGTGTTAGGCGGCGATGTAAAGGACGTGCTGCTGCTGGATGTAACTCCTTTGACCTTGGGCATTGAGACATTGGGCAGTGTGGCTACGCCTCTCATCGAGCGCAATACCACGATTCCCACGAAAAAGAGCCAGGTTTTCTCGACAGCGGCTGATAGCCAGACGCAGGTCGAGATCCACGTGGTACAGGGGGAACGACCGATGGCTCCGGATAATAAGAGCCTGGGCAAATTTATCTTGGACGGCATACCTCCCGCTCCGCGCGGCGTACCGCAGATTGAGGTCACTTTCGACATCAACGCCGACGGTATTTTGCACGTCAATGCACGTGACAAAGCGACCGGTCGCGAGCAAGCGATGCAGATAATTCCCTCTAGCGGTCTGACCGATTCAGAAATTGATAACATGGTATCCGAAGCGGAAAAACACGCCGCGGAAGATAGTAAGCGCAAAGAATCGGTAGAAGCGGTCAACTTGGCTGATTCGGCCGTTTACAGCGCTGAGAAATTCTTGAGCGATAATGGCGATAAACTGCCAGAGGCGACAAAAGCTTCTGTACAGAGCCAGATTGATGCCACCAAGTCCGCCCTAGAAGGGGGAGATGTGGAGGCGATCAAATCGACCAGTGAACAATTGCAAGCTGTGATGCAGGAGGCTGGAGCAGCTCTTTACCAGCAACAACAGGCGGCTGAAGGAGCTCCTGGGGCGGGTCCGGACGGCGGTGGCCCCGCTGAGGAAGCAGGCGAATCGCCGGACGAAGATGTGATTGAAGGCGAATTTAGTGACACATAAAGGTTCATAACCTTGAATAGATTGGCTCATTCTGCAAGAATGAGCCAATCATCGTTTTGCGACTAGAATACTTATGGCAGACAAACGAGATTATTATGATGTTTTGGGCGTATCCCGCGGTGCGACCCAAGACGATTTGAAGAAGGCATACCGCCGCCTGGCTCGCCAGTACCATCCGGATGTTAATAACGATCCTAGCGCTGGGGAACGTTTCAAGGAAATCAGTGAAGCGTATGAAATCCTTTCTGATGACCAGAAGCGATCCGCCTACGATCGTTTTGGCCATGCCGGTGTAAACAATGGTGGCGCCGGTTTCTCCGGTTTTGGTTCCGATTTTGGCAGTGTGGCCGATATCTTCGAGGAATTCTTCGGGGGTGCCTTCGGCGGTCGTCGTCGCGAGCGTCGTGGCCCGCGTCGCGGCGCGGACTTGCGCTATGATCTGACAATCTCGTTTGAAGAAGCTGTCTTTGGGGTTGAGAGAGAGATCGAAGTTACGCGCCCGGAAATTTGTGACCTTTGTAACGGCAGCGGCGCCGAACCGGGCACATCACCTATAACCTGCCCAACGTGCAGCGGTTCGGGCGAAGTAAGGCGCGTGCAACAATCGATTCTCGGATCTTTTGTAAATGTTACTACCTGCCCGCAGTGTAAAGGTTCAGGCGAAATAATCTCAGCGCCTTGTACCCAATGCCACGGCCAGAAACAGGTCCAACGCACGGTTACTAAAACTGTCAAGGTGCCACCGGGTGTGGATAACGATACACAAATTCGTTTGACAGGTGAGGGCGCTCCTGGTGTTTTTGGAGGCCCTCCAGGTAACCTGTTTGTCGTCTTGCGAGTGCGCAAGCATGAGTTTTACCAGCGGCGCGGCGATGATATCTGGCTCGACTTGCAAATCAATGTGGCCCAAGCCGCCCTTGGAGATGAAATAAAAGTGCCTACGATTGACGGTGCAGAGGAATTGGCCATTCCTTCCGGAACCCAGTCAGGCAAGGTGTTTCGCCTGCGCGGCAAGGGCGTCCCTCGCCTGGATCGCAGCGGAAGAGGCTCTCCGATGGGGAGAGGGGACCAACATGTTGTTGTGCAGGTGGCCATTCCCAAGAACCTGACTGAAAAACAGCAGGAGCTATTTGGCGATCTAGCCCTCACGTTGGGAAAGGAAGTTATTCCCCAGCGGGAAAAGGGCATCTTGGGCCAACTGAAGAATGCCTTTGGCGATTTTTTTAGCGGTTGAACGGGGCACACATTTCGCCAACGCCACCCCAAGCGCCTTAGATTTGAATGACCGTTTTTACTGAAATCAGCGTGGTCACAGACGGTGAAGCGGCTGAAGCGGTGGCCGATGTCTTACGGCCGTTTGCATATCAGGATGGTGTTGTTCTCGAGCAGCTTGGTGATCCCAACAATCCTGATCCCCTGGCGGTAGAGCCGGAAGTAACGGTTAAGATCTACATTCCTCAAGAGCATGATACTCTCGATTTGCGGCGGCGTTTGGAAGAAATCCTGTACCACATGAATCGTCTCTACCCTATGCCGGCTCCCAAGTACCAGACCTTGGAAGAAACGGATTGGGCCACTGCCTGGAAAGAACATTACCGTCCTTTCCGTGTCGGGAAACGAATTTTGATCCGCCCCAGTTGGTTCGATGCCGAGGCGGATGCAGAGACGACAACCGAATCGGCTGGCACTGATGATGTGGTGCTGCTATTGGATCCTGGTATGGCCTTTGGCACGGGCTTACACCCTACGACGCAGAAATGCTTGCGCGCCTTGGAGCAGATCGTTCAGCCCGGGCAACAGGTATTGGACGTGGGCACCGGGTCTGGAATATTGGCTATTGCGGCCGTGAAATTGGGCGCGGCCAATGTTCTTGGCGTAGATATTGACGAACTGGCGGTGAAGACGGCCGTTGCCAACGCGGAACAGAACCAGGTGAGTGACCAGGTTGTCATTTGGCAAGGCGACTTGTCCAGTGTACCTGCTCGCCAATGGGATGTCGTGCTGGTAAACATTCTCGCGCCAGTGATCATTGGCTTGCTTAACAATGGGGGGCTGATGAATTATGTGGCTGAGAGTGGCTGGTTGGTGCTGAGTGGGATTATAGAATCCCAGGCTGACGACGTGGAGCATGCTGTAGCGGAGGCTGGGGGTCGTGTGGTAGAGACGCTGTCAGTGCGCGATTGGGTGACCATG
>JAACFF010000248.1 GCA_009937635.1 Chloroflexota bacterium | reverse complement strand
ATCCCCGTGATCGCCTCTGGCGGCGCTGGAAAGTTGGTCCACTTCGGCGAAGCGTTGACCGGTGGGGGGGCGGACGCCGCCCTGGCCGCCTCTCTGTTTCATTACCGCCAACTGACGATCGCCCAGGTGAAGCAGTATTTACTGGATCAGGGTGTTGAAGTGCGCCCTTTTGCGACACCTGAGTAATATTTTGATACAGGGCGAACGATGAACAATGTAAAGCTAAAGTTTGACAGCCAGAATCTGATCCCGGCCGTAGTGCAAGACGCGAACAGTTTGCAGGTGCTTATGGTAGCTTGGATGAATGAAGAATCGCTGGCCTTGACGCAGGAAACGGCCGAAACTCACTTCTGGAGTCGCAGCCGGCAAGAACTATGGCATAAAGGCGCGACCTCGGGAAATGTGCAGCGGGTTTGTGAAATCCGATATGATTGCGATGGGGACACGCTGTTGGTGCTGGTTGAACCTGCCGGTCCAGCTTGCCATACAGGAAAGACAAGTTGCTTTTATAGACGATTGAATGGCGATTAATTGGTGAAAAGCGCATGCTTGATTGTTGATGGAAAAGATTATGTGTGATGTGATAGGCGAATTGTTCCAATTGTTACAAGATCGGGAGAGTCACCCCCGACCTGGCTCTTATACCAATGAACTTCTGGAAAGCGGTGAGGATGAAATCGTCAAGAAGATAGGCGAGGAGGCCATCGAGGTAATTCTAGCTGCGAAAGGTCAGGGCAATGATCGCGTCATCGAGGAAACAGCTGATCTCATTTACCACATGCTCGTTCTGCTCGTAGCGCGCGATTTGACCTGGCAAGATGTCTTAGACGAGCTAGGGGCAAGACGAGAATAATCACTTTGAGGAAGTTTGCTGTAATGCGGCTGAAAGCTGCATTCATCTTAGTGAGAGTGATCCCATATAAGGAGGAGGTACCGTGCCTTGCGGCGCGGGTGAATCGCCTATTAAGCGCCTAGTTAGCATGTTGCCCGCGCCTTGCCAGATATTGTACTATGGCGGCAAAGGAGTTTTGCGAAGTAAGGTATCTACCTGTCTACTTCGTAATTCATTATTCACTTGAAAACAACTTTCCTGGCCTTCGCCCCCGGTGTGGCGCTGGGTCTTTTTGTTGGGCGGCTGCTGAGTGAGCTGTGGGCGCTGCAGACGAGCAGTACAAGTTTGTGGATGGCCTTGGCCCTGACTATGGTCACCGCCGTTGCTGGCGGGCTGCTGCTGCGTCACGCCCCTTTTAGCAAAACCTGGCCACTTTTGCTGCTCCTGCTCTACGTCTTTTTCCCTGAAGCAAGCTTCTTAACTGCCTTTGCCATTGGCCTCTTGACCTTTTTCGTTTGGTGGCAAGTGGGCCAACCATGGCTGAGAATGCCAGAAGGCCACTGGGGTGTTTTCTTGGCTGCGCTTACTACGGCCGTTTTCTTTTTCTTCCTCTACTTCTTTACTCTGGCTCCTGATCTGCTTCCTGCCGACAATGGCGAGTTTCAACTGGTGGCGACCAACCTGGGCGTGGCCCACCCACCCGGCTTTACGCTCTATACTATGCTGGGTCACTTAATGACCCGGCTGCCTCTTGGCCCGACGCCCGCCTATCGCGTCAACCTGCTCTCTGCAATCACCAGTGCGCTGACGCTGGCCCTTGTTTACGGGATTGTCTACCTCCTCACCAAGAAACACCTGGCGGCGCTCACGGCCGCCGTCGCCCTGGGCACAGCAACGACCTTTTGGGCCCAATCGACCACGGCCAACATCCGCAGCCTGAGCGCGCTGTTTGCCGCCCTGATATTCCTGGTATCATTCGCCTATTATCGCGCCAGCTGCAGCGCCTATGACGGGGCCGGCCGTCGCCGTGCAGACTATTATCTGATGCTGTTGGCCCTGGCCCTGGGGCTGGGCATCAGCCACCACGCCTCGCTGGCCTTTTTAGGGCTTGTTGCCCTGCTCTTCGTTCTGCTGGCCGATCCCTCGCTGTTGCGCTCGCCGCAGCGCTGGTGGCGGCCGTTCCTGGCATTCCTCATTGGCCTGCTACCCTTGCTTTATTTGCCCTTGCGTGCCGCTTCCACAGCCAGGGGAGCTTCGCCCGAGTTGGCCACCTGGCCCGGTTTCCTGGAACATGTTCTGGCTCTCGGTTTTCGCGGCGACCTGTTCACCTACCTGGAACCAGCGCTCTTATGGGAAAGGCTGAAGATTATGGGCAATGTTTTAACATTTCAGTTTGAGCCGTGGTTGCTGCTGGGAATGATCTTAGGTTTACTGCTGTTGTTGGCACGTGACTGGCGCTTGGCCTTGCTATTTGGCGGCGCGTTTGCCTTGTTTACTTTTGTTACCGCCACGTACCGCGCGCCGCAGACTGTAGAATATATGCTTCCTGCTTACATCCCTTTGGCCATCCTTCTTGGGTATGGTGTGGGCGCATCGAGCGGGATGTGGCAGCAGCTACGTATCGGCCGTTACTATTTGCCCTTACGCGAGATCCTGCTGGCGATCCTGCTCGTTTTAGCCCTGGGCCAGTTGGCCCAGCGTTATCCGAGCTATGCCCAACTGCATAGAGACACCAGCGCGCGCGACTATGCGCAACCGTTGTTGCAAGAAGCGCCTCAAGAAGCAGTGATTCTGGCCGATTGGCATTGGGTAACACCGTTGTGGTACTTACAAGAGGTGGAAGGGCAACGACTCGATGTCAGCGTACGTTTCGTATTCCCAGAAGGAGAACCGTATGGGCAGACGTGGGCCAGGCGCATTGGCGAAGAAGTGGCCAACGGCCGTCCCGTGATCAGCACCCATTTCGATGCCGACAGCTACGCCGGTCTACCTCTGCCCGAACCTCTGCTCGAGGTCTTTCTCTTCCGGCAGGAGCCAAGGATGGAATTACCCGACGGGTACGTTCCGTTGGAGCTCAAGCTTGATAACAGTATACAGCTACTAGGTTACAAGTTGGCCGCCGGGGAGATAGAAATAGGGCGTGAATTGCTGGTAACGGTGGCCTGGCAGCCACTGGAGGGGCTGCAGCCAGGGACAAACCTGTTTGCTCACCTGGCGAGTTCCTATACTGGGGACCTTTACGCACAGCAAGATGTGCCGGCATTGGCGCAGGCGCAGGGTATAACGCTGACCCAATTGCGCCTGACGCCGCGATTGGGTACGCTGCCCGGCAAATACACTCTCTTGGTTGGTGCTTATGGGGCCGGGCCTTTGCTGAATGAAAAGGGTGAGCCGCGCACGACTCTGGCAACGTTGGGGGTGAGCAGCCAGGCGCATGCCCAGGCAACTTTACATCCCCTGCGGCGGACCATTGCCGGCGAACGGGATTTGCGCCTGCTTGGCTACGATTGGGACCATACGCTGCCCGAACGGCCGCGCCTTTATTTACACTGGCAAACGGAGCAAGGTTTTGAGACGGAAGTTCGGGAAGGGGAGGCTGGTAGTTTGCCGCCCTACAGCGGCCCATGGGGCGTGGCCAGCAACCGATGGTCGTGGGTCACGCGGCCAGCAAATGGACAATACGTGCCGCTGGGCCAGGGACTGGTCTGGCACGGCGATTTGCTCGATGAAACACAGCCGCTCTACGCTGGACAGAACTTGACTATGTACCAGCATTTCTTGAGCAGCCGGCCGGTGCTGCGCGACCACGCTGTCTCCGTACGCCTCATCGGCTTTGAGGAAGATGGCTTTCACTGGTCCTGGTGGGATCTTGACGACTCCATTCCTGCGATGGGAGCCATTCCCACGCTAAAATGGATCGGCGGATCGCAAGTGCGGTCACCCCATTTCGTGACCGTCGACGAGAATGCGACAGGTGGCCAACAGATCGGCGGGGCGCTGAATTTGTATGATGCTTTTACAGGCCGGCGGTTACCTATTCTGGATGAACGGTTGACGGCCGAATATGGCTGGGTGCCTTTGGGGCAGACGGCCGTTGAGGAGTACGGTCGGTAGAACTAATTGGCAGGCAATGCCGGCTATGGCAAAGCAGAACATTTCGAAAAGCAGGTTAGGCAATGGCCGTTTTATTTATCTAGCTCAGCCTCGACCGCTTGAGCGATATCTCCTAAAAGCCCGGTCCAATATGCACCTCCGCACTCATTCCCATGACGAACCAGGACCAGGTCGGCGGGTGGGTAAACGTAAATGAACTGGCAGAAGTTGCCCTCGGCGTTGTAACCACCTTTTTCATGATCGATCCACCAGTAATGCTGATACTTCTGAGACCCCTGCTCGACAAGAACCTCGCCGTCATCCGCTCGCGTGGCTTCTTCGACCCAAGCGGCGGGAATAACCTGTTGATTCCCGTTCTTGCCCCCATTCAAGAAAAGCCAGCCCAGTTTGGCGAAGTCGATGGCACGGGCGGTTAGCGAATTGTCGGTTGAAAGGGCAGCCCACACATATCCTAGCGCAGCGATGATAGCCAATAGTATCAATATAATTGCCAAAACTCGTATTATTTTTCGCATCTGTTTCCTTGCACTTCAATCAACGTTGGCTGAATTTCCACGCAATATCTGGTAAAAAGAGTGAAACAGGGTCGTACGCGCTTGGGCTTTGCCGTTTAGGGTCAGCAGTCATTCAAGATTCCAACACAAAAAGCGCCCGGTATGCAGGAAGAAGCCGGACGTTATAACGGTACAAGATTACTTTGACGAAGAAAGCTACCAATCGACGCCTATCATCCGTCATCCCAAGATGCGCTTGCTCACAGATCGCGTTCGCCATATCTCCAGCGGAAAGCCACCGGGCATAAATGGTTTCGGCCAAAGAATAAGGCGTCATCTGTTCCAGTTCAAGCATAGAGCCTGGCAGTCCAAAGGCTGCTAACTCCTGCGCGAACGTTTGAAAGAATTCCTGCAGAAAGCTATCGATGCGCTTTTTTGCCTGGTCAGCAGACGGCCGTTCCCCCCACTCACTGTCGCTGCCCAGGATTTCTTTTTCCGCCTGCTCATCAAGAAATGCAATCCAATCACGCGTCTCCTTATACTTGGTCGATAAATAAGTATCGCCGATGTGGCTGAACATCTCTTCAATCGCTTCTTCCGATCCAAGATGGTTGAGCAGCGCCGGCGGGTAAGCAAAGGATGGCAGGGTTTGCTGGTATGGTACGCGCTGCAGTTGATGGTTGACGGAAAAGGTCACCGCCAGCGTCTCGCTGGATGGTCTTTCATAATCAAATACGCGGAGCGGCCTGATGATATGGGCGCTGTCGAAAGACGTGGCCAGCCCTTCACCATTGGCTACCGCTAAGGTCTTGCGTATCGTCTTCATCGTCGTCGCAGGATTGCCGAGAAACATGGACCAGCCAACTTTTCGCTTTTCTTCCACGCTGCCTGCCGCAACATCTGCTTCAGCAGGCAGCTGATTAATACTACTTCGCTGCACATGGGCATAGTTTTGCAAACGGCCGACAAGCGTATCATTCCAGTAAGGAGTGCGCATCGCCCGCGCATTTTCATCGTCAAGCGCCGTGATGTCGAACCAGCCACCCTTGAATCCGGAGGCATATAAGCGCCGGTAATCGTCGCGATCAAATGTAAGCAGGTAGTTGGCACCAAACCAGGAAAGCTTGCGCGCCGCCGGCTTTTGCTCATTGAACGCGCGGATCTTATCCGCAAGGCGCAGGATAAACCCATTCCCCTCGGGATTTAATTCCGACATGATCATGCAAATTTCGGTCACACCATTGTTTACAAGCAGTTCGATATCGCCCATGATCGCCGAGAGATCGCGGTATTGGACCTGGCGGCCCGCGACAAATGGTTCAGCACAAAAGACACAAGTGTGGCTGCAACCGCGCATAATCTCCACCGGCGCACCCTGAAAACCGGGTTCGGGAAACTTCTTGTAAAAGGCGATCATCTCCTCAATGGCCTGTGACGTATACTCGGGGCGCGACGGAGGAGGAAAATAGATACGCTTATTGGCGATGACTGCATCCTCTTGGAAATAAAGCAGATTGGACACGTGCTGGTAATTCCCAAGCAGGATATCTTCAAAATGAAGGAAGAACGCATCGGCGCCGCCGTAAACCCCGAAGTCTGGCCGGAGAATGGGCATCAGTTCTTTGGCCAGGAGCGAGAATCCAAATCCGCCAACTGCTACCGGTACATCGATCAAGGTGCGGATGGCATCAATTAAAGCCTTTGTCTGTTCAATTGGAAAATAGCCTGTTCCTTCGCCGCCTCTACCGCGACGGTAATCACTATAGTTCATCGAATCGGTATTGCGCAGCGTGATCAGGACCATAGCTGGCTGGTGGCGCTCATACAAATACTCTATGACCTGTGGCCATTCTTCCTGCGGCACGCCGAGCAGATCCCGGCATATCACTTCGATATTCGCCCGCCGGGCGACGGCCGGCACCTGGATGAATGCGAATGGATATACAGGGAAGGAAACCATATTGGATGCATTCAGGAGCAGGGCCTTGTGGTGGGACATTTTTATTGATGAGTCACTTTAGTCAGAATGGTCGTTGAGTCATTATAACAAGAAATGATTGCAAAATGGGGCGCAATTTTGGCGAGTGGATACAGACGATGGAGCATTGTAACTTGAGAAGGGTGGTTACCTGTAAATCATTTCTAGGCGCAGCTCCCAAAGGGACTGTTGAAAACAGAACGGCCGTTTCCTACATGGAAACGGCCGTTCTTTGCGCACTGTCTATTTAAGTGGGCCTGCTAGGATTCGAACCTAGAACCCAGCGGTTATGAGCCGCTTGCTCTGCCGTTGAGCTACAGGCCCTTATAGGTGTCAACTATCAGGTATTAGGTTTCAAGTAGTAGCTGATAGATGACTGCTTTTGAGCGGCAGATGGGATTCGAACCCATGATAACAGCTTGGAAGGCTGTTGTGTTGCCCCTACACCACTGCCGCATAATTACCTTCTTAAGGTGCCCTGGTCGGGGCGGCCAGATTTGAACTGACGACCTCTCGGACCCAAACCGAGCGCTCTACCATGCTGAGCTACGCCCCGAGAAAGTTAAAGAAGAGCCCCGCCTACTAGGCCGGGTTTTTCAGGCAGAAGTATACTCAATTTTTGCAAGACCTGCGAGTTTCTTTATTTTTCTTGGAAAGGGCAGACACCTTCGCGTAACTTGCATGTACAGGTCCGATATTCTCATTTTACAAGATTGACATACTATCGCTTTTATGTTATGCTAATTTTTCATCACTATTAATTGTTGCCAAAATAACCCGCTTCTTTTGATCATCTCCGATTATTGGCGCGGTAATATCTTCCAGCAGGTATCGGGCAGCGGCTCTTGATTGTAAATAGTAAAAAAAAGTTGTAGGGATTGTCATGGTAAAGAACAGAGCTATCATTATTCTTTCAGTTGTTCTTTTTACAATAGCTTGCGTCGTCATTTTTACGAGGACAAATTCAAGCGCAGGTTTACAGGTAACATTTGTTGATCCTCCTGTGGACATGGATGAACCTATCGCGTTCATTGGTCATGGCGCTATGTTCGATCGACAGGGCAACGAAATTGAGCCATCGCCTAAATTTCTGAAAGAGGCGCAAGTGTATTATCTGGATAAATTGACCAGCCTGGCGACATCTGAGCAGCGAGCCCAATTGCGGTCAAAGCAAGCCAGTCTATATGCAGAAACAGATTTGAATGTGCGCGATCAAATGATTGTCAATTCAGCGCTTATCGATTGGTTAATTGATGGGGTCCAACTGGCCGATGCAGGTGCATTGCAAGGCAAAAATAATTTCATTAGGGGTATGATTCGTGATCTGTATCCCAGCGTTTCTGATTATCCAATGGACGGGGAATCAGAGTTGAGCAGCTTTCTTGATTCACAGGGACTGCTCCGGTCGTCTAATTCTAGCAGTGAAACTGCAGAGGACAGCAGCCAGTATATTAAAGAGTGTATAGATGCCGGTGTACCCGAACCACCCGGCTGGGGGGATCCTAGATGGAAAGATATGGGCCCGCTTGATCCGCATCTTTTATTTATTCAACTTGAGGGCGACAATAGAACGAATTGGCCGAATGCAAGAGCGTATGTATACGAAAGCCAATCACCCAAAGGCCTATGTATGGCCCTTCCGCGCATAGACAAAAGCAACAAAGTAATAGGGTTGCTTGGAATCGTTTGTATGGGGCAAGAATCAAGCAAGGCCTGTTATTGGGATAATCAGGTAAATGGGAAAACTTTTACCCTTCCTGTAGGCGCAAATAGGGACATTGCGGATTTCGCAGGAGGAAAACAGTTATTTGGCGGCAGCGGCGGTATATGTACTGATTGCCATGCCGGCGAAAACGCATTTGTCATACACCCGGACAGACTAAATCCTCCTAATGTTGGTTCACTATTGCTGCCAAATGAGTGGCACAAACCTATGGTGGATTCACGCTGGCCGCAAAATCCTGGTCCCTCGCCTACTCTCAATGACGGAGCATGTATGAGTTGTCATAATGGTAGAATTTTATTTCCCGACATTACCAAAGACCTTGTTGGCTATTGCAAGGTTGTCCTGCAAAATTCAATCTCCCAGCCACGGCAGACCATGCCTTTTCCAGGTGGTGATCTTTCTCCTTATGCTGACCATATACGTCAACTTGAAACGGCATGCCAATTGCCACTTTCGTCGATGTCTCAATCAACCATTAAGGTGAACAATGATGAAAGCTGTTCCGCTCGATCCCAGAAATTCACCGTTGAACTCCGCAACCGCCTTGATGATAAAGTCGAAAATGTGCAGGTAACCGGCAATTTTGAAAATTTGACACTGAATCCGGCTTCGTTCAAGCTTAAACCAGGATCAGGCGTTTCAGGCCCGAATAAACCCACGATCACTGGTAATACGTTCACCTGGGCTGGAGATTTTGAAGGTAAGACCCAGATCACTATCGAGTACACCGCCTGGTTCGGCGGCGACGCGCCTGAAGGGACATTAGGGACCAGTACCGTATCAATAGAAGACGGGATTGGAAAGGTGGTGCTATCTGAATCGGCGAATGCACCTAAACCACCTCAACCACCGCCCCCACCGCCCCCACTGCCCCCGGGCCTGAGCAATTT
>JAACFF010000247.1 GCA_009937635.1 Chloroflexota bacterium | reverse complement strand
CAACGTGGGATGCTGTCTCATACTACGTCTATGCACGCTCCGCATTGTTTGACCAGGACCTACAATTTGACAACGATTACCGGCTCTCGTATCCAACGGCCGGCGAACATTTCACGTCCAAACAACTCGATCAGATCCAGACAAGCACGGGCCGGGTGGCTAATCTTTTTGCCATCGGGGCTGCTATTTTGTGGCTGCCCTGGTTGGCGGTGTTACGGTTGGTAGCGGTGATTATTTCCTTGCCCGGGCTAGAAGGCGCTTCGCTCAGCGGGTATGAGCGGTTTTTTGTGAGTAATATCGCCACGTTGTCAGCATTACTGGGATTTCTGGCTACTTTGCTGTCTTATCGCGTGGCGCAAGGGGCAACGAATCGGACCCTTGCCCTGGCATCTTCTGTGACGTTCATGTTTGTCACGCCGCTTCTTTTCTATCAATTTCGCGAACCGATGTATTCTCATACGGCTTCGGCGTTGACGGTTGCGCTCTGTGTCTTCGTCTGGTGGAAACAACATGAGGAGATCGGCACGGCATGGCAGGCTCTCGGTTTGGGGGCGCTGATTGGCCTGGCCGGGCTGGTCCGATGGCAGAATATTAGTTATTTGCTCTTGCCCATCGTTTCGATCATTTTATTGTGGTTAAAACTGCCTGCTCAGCGCAGGAGTCAGGCTTTGAAACCGGCCTTGGTCTATCTGTTGCTCATTGGGGCAGCGGCTATGGCGGTCTTTTCATTGCAACTGTCGGTGTGGAAAGTGCTGTACGGGAGCTATATCACTATTCCACAAGGCAACACATTCATTGATTGGCGTGGCTCATTTATTATCCCGCTGCTGTTTTCATCATTTCGCGGCTTGCTGCCCTGGATGCCGATATTCTTTCTAGCAGTGACCGGTCTACTGGCGCTAAGCAGGCGAAGACCGTTATTGGGGCTGCCATTATTTCTTATGATCGCTTTGGCAATCTATATCAACGGCAGTACCCGGGATTGGTTTGCCGGTGGGGGGTACGGGCCAAGACGATTTACGAGCGAGTTGGCGATCTGTGTAGTTGGCTATGCGGCGTTCCTACAGATGATACCGCATCGTTTTCGAGCATGGAGTGCAGCGCTGCTGGGTATCGGGCTTGCCGTTCACCAATGGCTGTTGTTACGCTTTGGGTTGGCGGAAAATCTTGGAGGGCGCGTGATGAGCATGGCGCCCACGTTCCACTGGGAGGATATTCCGCTAAACCAATTCGTGACCGACTTGTTGGCGCTCACGCCGCGGATCTGGAACCAACCTGTGGATTTTCTCGTTTTTCGCAGATCACCACTGGACTTCCTTCTAAGCCAGCAAGTTGTGCCGGTACAACATGTCGCCACATTGCTGAGCAGTACCCTGTTTCTTCTGTTGGCCGTCGCAGGCGTGATCTTGTTGGGAAAGCGATCACCGATGGAGGCTAATCGTGGAGCGATTATCGTTCTTGCGGTAGCTTGTTTAGGGTTGGTTAATCTTTGGATCCTGGTAGGTTCTTGATGATTGTCACTCTCGCAGGCTTATACCTCGCCTGCGAGAGTGACAACAAGCAAACCTATCGTCGTACCACTGGTACCAAGACCTGGTCGTCTACAACAAATACCCAACCGGATCCGATATTATCAGTGTCATCAGATGGGCTTTCGACAATCGAATTAGTGCTATCGATATGTACCCAATATTGGTGCGTTCCTTTTGCCAATCCTGGCCATTCGACTGAAGCAGCGTAGGCCCTACTGGTGCAGCCAGGGACAGCGGCCGTGAAGGAAACCGAATCAATAGGCATGGTACGGGCCGCGTCCTTGTAGAAAGTTACTGTGAAAGGCTGGTTGACTTTGGTGTTGCCATTATTACGGAAAGTAACCGCAATCTCTGCCGTTGCCGTGCCACCCGGACCCGCTTTGACGGCGACATTCTGCACGTGATCGACCAGCAAATTGCGGTATGACGTTTCGCTAAGCGCCCGGCTCTGGAAAGTTTGGCCTATCTGGGTTAATGTAACCAAGTTATCTTTAACGAGATTGCTGGAAGCGCCCGCCCCTGAGGAATGAACCGCGAACCACATCACTTGCTGCACCATACGATTGTTGTCCAATGAATAGCCAAGTGTGGGATCGATCGCGCTGTTCAGGTAGTCAAAGGAGCCGTCCATAAATTTTGAAACACGCGTTGGTGTAAAACATTCGCCGTTTTCGTCTATCAAGAATTCACAGACACCGTCCTTCAGTTCGTATGGTAAAAGAATCGAGTACTCGGTAACAATAAGCGGTTTTTGTCTTTGCCCATGATTGGCCATCCATTGGCGCATGGCGCGAATTTGCTCTGCAAAAATCGAAAGATCATCATGTTCGGCAAAACAGTATACATCCGGGTCAGAACAAGCATTGGGATCGCCACCGCTGGAACGTTTTCCTATTGCCGGATCAGAACCAAGGGCAACGTTGGCGATTCCGTTCGGTGTGCCATCGGGGTGGACTTCAGGCAAGGCATAGACGTGCATAGTCCAGACGTCTACCTTCATTGCTGTACCGAATTCCTTCACATACGTATCCCACATAGTATCAAGATATTGCAGGCGACCCGGTGTGACTTGCACCAGGCCTGAATTGGCGACCTGGGCGGTAGGATCGTTGGCCTTGATAAAATTGTAAACTTCGTGATAGGCCAAGGCATAAATCTCGGGGAACGTATCTCCTTGGACTCGTTCCAGCGAGCCGGGATTAGGACCACGGTCAACTTCATTGCCGACGATCCAAAGTTTTCCAGGATTATCGCGGATATAGTTCCCAAATGTGCTGTTTAAGGTAGGTATAGTTTTAAAGCTTGGCAGATAGACTGGACCGTTCTTATTCTGCACGACAAAGATCATATGGGCAAAATCTGCCCCGTTATCTGGGGGAGGCTGTGGGGGGAAGGTGCTGAAGGTCAAATACCAACCCGCTCCCAGTTGGGGAATAACGTGGGTCTGTTCACCCTCAATGTCGGGAGATGTCCCGTAGCGGCAGTTGGCAAAAGCCGCGTTATTGGAATCGGGCTCAGCGGCGGTGTCGACGAATTGCTCGATGGCTGAATCCGCTGCAGATGTAGTATCCGAGCGGCTGGCCAAGAGTGTCAGGATCGGTAGGAGGAACAGTAATACAATAATTGAATGCAGGCGGGAACGATTCTTCATTGGCATCTTCTCTTTAATAGTGGCGTGGGAGCGTCGATCTCCCTTTTCTTCCCAGAAAAATCACGAACCTGCACCTTTTTCTTCGCTTGAGCGTAAGGGCCAGGCCGCGATAACCAATCTTGCAAGTGCTCAAGCGATTGACCCGAACATTGTATCTCACGATCTTAAACGGGCAACTGGTGTGGGGTTGGAGATTCAGGAATGGTTCATCTTTTGGGGGGCTTCAGAGTGCTCGGACGATTTTGTCGTATTAATGCTGGCCAAGTTGGGGTCTGGCATCCAGTGCCAACTGGCAGACAATTCTAACAGTCCATCAACTTCCTTTGATCCCCCAGCTACGACTCGAAAAGGGTAGGCCCGTTCGTGGAAATCATAGGCTACTGTGAGCCACCGGTCGTGAATGGCGGCTGTTACCTGGTAGCGCGCAGGTAGGAGCGGCAGGCGCTTTATATGGTATCGAACGGTACCTGAACCCTCGACGGTGCCGGTTTCTATACCAGCCTGCTGGCTGTTTGGTCCATTTATGTGTACGCCATCTTGCCGAAATATGGCCACGCCAAACTCGGGCTCGTGGACAGGCTTATGTGCTGAATAGGCCATTTCAATGATCATTTCGTCCCCGGTTTTGAAGAGTGACTGTTCTTGACCAGCGGCATCTAGAATGCGCACGGCCGTTATTTCAATCTCGTGGTTTCCGAAGCGACGGAAAGAGGTTGTTTGACTTTCCGTAACCAGCTGCTGCCCAATGGTTTTGTTAGAATACTCTTTGTAGAGGTTGGCGACATCTTCTGTAGGGCCACTGGCGCGCTGTTCACCATGCTCTAGCCAGATTAACTGGGAGCACAAGCGGCGCACAACGCTCAGATTATGACTGATGAGGATAATCGTCACGCCTTGCCGTTTCATTTCATGAATGCGATCAATACATTTTGCCTGGAAAGCTTGATCGCCGACAGCAAGGATCTCATCCACAATGAGCACGGCGGGATCCACGTGAATAGCCACGCTAAAGCCGAGGCGCATGTACATGCCGGAAGAGTAATGCTTAACGGGCATGTCTATGAACTCGCCTAATTCAGAGAATTCTACGATTTCGTCGAAGCTTTTTTCGACATCCTCTTGGGAAAGGCCCAGTACGGAGGCGTTTAGAGCGATGTTTTCGCGTCCAGTGAGGTCGGGATGAAAGCCTGCTCCAAGCTCTAACAGGGCACTAAGCCGGCCGCGGACCAGGACTTGGCCGCTTGTGGGACGCAAGATGCGGGCGATCAGCTTTAGCACGGTGCTCTTGCCACTACCATTACGGCCGATAATACCCAGTGACTGCCCTGGATAGACGTCAAAACTCAAATCACGCACGGCCCACAGGTTTTGTTTGGGGTGACGTGAGCGTTGGCTAAAAATGGAGATGAGAGTCTCCAGAATAGACTGTGGTTTTTCACTCGTAAAAGTGAAACGTTTACTAACGTTGCGAAAACTGATGACAGGTTGAGCTTCGCGGCTCATAAAAGAATATGCCTCATGCTGGAGTGTGCCGCATTGTAGCCCAAATAAAAATTGGAACCAAACTGATTTGAACGCTTCGTCTGCGGCTGACTTCAATTTCCGCTATACTTGAGCGTCACGCCTGTGCACCGCTGAAAGTGCGCAGGCGTGCAAACAAGCAGGTCTGTAAATGTAAAGATGGACGAGAAAACGTTAAGCATATTGGAATTTGATAAAGTGCGGGAGATTCTGGCCGGGTACACTAGCTTCAGCGCTGGAGGTGATCTGGCGCGAAGGTTGGAACCAACGGCGGATTCGTTTGACGCAGAGCGCTGGCAAGCGGAGACGAGAGAGGCGATAGAGCTCTTAGAGAATCATAGCAGCATCACCATCGGTGGGGCACGAGACGTTCGACGGGCGGCTGATAATGCCCAACGCGGCTTCACACTGCCCGCTGAAGATTTGCTAGCTATTATGGCTACGATCGTGGCTGCTCGTACTTTGCGCCGGCAACTCTTGAAGCTGGAAGATGAGGTGCCGCACTTGGCGGATATCGCCGGCTTAATCGAGGAATGCCCGGGTATTGTGTCGGCTATTAACCGGACTATCGACGAGCGGGGAGAAGTACTAGACAGTGCGAGCGCTAAGTTAGCCAAGATCAGGCAGGCGCAACAGGTGATTTACGGCCGTATCCAGGAGAAATTACAGCGGCTGCTCAACAGCAGCATGAACCAGTACTTGCAGGAACCAATAATCACCATGCGTAGCGGCCGTTATGTTGTGCCCTTACGAGCTGATGCCAAGGGGCGAGTCAAAGGCATCGTACACGATCATAGTGGCAGTGGGGCGACCCTTTGGGTCGAGCCGATGAACACGGTGGAATTGAATAATGAGTACCGCGGTTTGCATTTGCGTGAGCAAGAGGAGATCAATCGCATTCTTCGAGATCTGTCGGCAATGATCGCCGAACAAGGAGAGGCGATTAAGCGTGTCGTAGAGCGCCTGGCAGAGCTCGATCTCATTTTCGCGAAGGCTCAATACGCAGCCGTCACAGAGGCAGTTGAACCACAATTCGTGGCCTGGCGAACCTTTCCAACAGAAAAACCACCCAAACACGCTCATATGAGAGCTAAATGGACGCCACCGGCACCAAACTTACATCCAGGTTCGACCATCTGGATCAAGGGCGCTCGTCACCCGTTAATTGATCCTCAGACCGTTATCCCCACCAACCTTACGGTTGACGAAAATACATTCACTGTCTTAATTACCGGACCTAATACGGGGGGGAAGACAGTTAGTCTCAAGACCACTGGTCTGATGGTGGTGATGGCCCAAGCTGGTCTGCATGTGCCGGCCATTGAAGCGCGCCTAACTCCCTTTGATAATGTATTCGCCGATATTGGTGACGAGCAATCGATTGAACAGAGCTTGTCTACTTTTTCCGCTCACTTGACCAATATTGTACGCATTCTTTCACAAGTTGATGATCGAACTTTGGTATTGCTCGACGAGCTTGGTTCGGGCACGGACCCGGCGGAAGGGGCGGCGCTGGCGCAGGCGGTTGTCAGCTATTTGCGTGACAAAGGGGCCACTACGTTTGTAGCTACCCATTATCCGGAGCTCAAGATTTATGCCAGCCAAACGGTGGGCGCCACTAATGCATCGTTGCTATTTGATATCGAGACTTTATCACCGACTTATGAGATGAGTATAGGTATTCCCGGACGTTCCAATGCGTTCGCCATAGCCAGGCGACTCGGATTGAATGAGACAATACTGGATGATGCGATGCGCAGAGTTGGGGCGGGAAGCCATGAAGCGGAGGATATGCTCGATTCAATCTACTCATTGCGGGAGAAGATGGAAGCGGAAGAAGCAGGAACGCGTTTGGCTCTACGTGAAGCTGACGCGACCCGTGATCGATTGCAACGGCGATTGGGAGAGATAGAGGCCGACAGTGAACAGATCTTGAGAGCTGCTCACGAGCAGGCAGAGGAAGATCTTGAGGAGGTACGGGCCGAACTGCGTCGGGCGCGGCGCAAGATCAGGGATGCAGCATCACTCAGCATGTTGAAGAAAATCGGCAAAGATGTAGAGCAGCTCGAAGAAGAGCAGGTTAAACCGATCATACCACATGTAAGGGTTGCTTCTGATGGAAAGAGTAAAAAGAAAGTACAACAAACCAGGCGAGCCCTGCAAGTGGGCGACAAGGTACTGGTCAAAACCTTGAAAACCAGGGGTGAGGTCGTGGAACTTGGCAAGAAGGAAGTATTGGTGGCTATTGGTAGAATGCAGATGCGGGCCAGTTATGAGGACCTTGAATTCAAAGGGCGACCGGTAGAGGAGCAGACGGAGGCAGAATTGATCAGTTCTGCCGTGGCATCGCCAGGGATGGTATTGGATCTGCGCGGCAAACGTGTGGAGGATGGTATTGAAGAGCTAGAGCGATATCTGGATGCGGCGTTTCTGGCACAATTGCCATGGGTGCGGATCATTCATGGCAAGGGCACGGGTAAGCTACGAGTCGCGGTACGCAAAACGTTGGACAGTAACAGCTACATCCGCACTTGGGAGGAAGGGAAAGATGGGGAAGGGGGCGCGGGCGTGACTGTGGCCAAACTTGTTGAGCACGATTGAGAGAATTCATTTACGAAGATTGGGCAGAATGAATGGACGAAAGACGATCGTTGGCGGACTAAGAAAAATGGAAATTCGAGCTATTATATTTGATTTGGGAGGGACATTGATCGAGTATGCTGGACCTTATGCGGTTTGGCCGGATCTGGAAACTCCGGGGTTCGAGGCGGTTTTTGTTTCGCTGCAAGGTAAAGGGGTGAAATTACCCAGTTTTGCAGAGTTTCGCGACACAGGATTTGCTATCTTGCCTGGACGGTGGCAGATGGCCATCAAAGGTGAGCGCAACCTGCGTTTGTTGGATTTTCTAGCTGAGGTGCTGGCTGTTTGTCATGTTAATTCAGTAGAGGAGGCCTGGCTGGAAGAGGCGGCAAACCTTTACCAGGATGCTATTTGCGCACAAGCTGTGCCGCTCGAAGCAGCAAATGAAACGCTCGACTTCGTTAAAGGACGAGGATACAAGATGGGGCTGCTATCTAATACTATGTTCACGGCGGCGGCACACGTTTCCGATCTTCAACGCTTTGCACTCGATGGTTATTTTGATGCGATGTTGTTTTCGGCCGATGCGGGTAAGTGGAAGCCGAGCGCCGATCCATACCTTGATCTGCTTGATCAACTGCAGGTTGCGCCTGAAAATGGGATTTTTGTTGGCGACGATCCAGCCAATGACATTGTCGGTGGCCAGCGAGCCGGATTACGTACCATTCTCTTGCGTTCCAGCCAGCGTTTTTCCCAACCTGATGGCGTGTATCCTGATGCAGTGATAGGTCACTTGAGTGAACTGCCAATTGTTCTGGCCAACTGGTCAAATGAGTGAAAAAGAGTGAACGAAGAAGAGCTTTTGCGGCACCAAGCAGAGGTCCTGTGGGAACAGGCTTACAAACACCAACTGAAAGGTGAATTGGCGGATGCTATCTTGCTGTACAAGCGGTCGATCTCACTGTTTGCAACGGCCGAAGCTTATACTTTTCTTGGTTGGTCCTACAGCATGATTGGGCTGCACGAGAAGGCAATCGCCATGTGCAAGAAAGCGATCGAAATAGATCCCAAATTTGGGAATCCATATAATGATATTGGGGCTTATCTAATCGAATTGGAGCGGTGGGAGGATGCCATCCCCTGGCTGGAGGAAGCAACTACAGCACCCCGCTACCTTTCGCCACATTATCCTTATTTAAATTTGGGACGGGTGTATGAACATCTGGGCGAACTGTTTCTAGCACTCGCTTATTACAATCGCGCGCTTTCAAGCGCACCGATGTACCTGCCTGCTGAGTGGGCCAAGAACGCGCTCTTAGGCCGGCTAAATTAATGAAGAAAGGGCGCTCGAATCAGATTACCGTAGCGGCCGTGGGCAAGCTACGCCGCCGAGAGTGGCAAGTAGTGCAAGTGGACTATTTAAGGCGCTTGCAGCGCTATGCTGATGTGGAACTCGTTGAGGTAAAAGACGCCGTTGGCCAGGGGTTTCCAGATGCAGTGGCTCTATTGCGGGAAGGTGAACAATTATTAAAGGCAACGGCCGTGGCCCGGCAGCGCATATTGTTGACTTCGGATGGCAGGGAAATGAGTAGCGTGGAATTGGCCTCTTTTATCCAGAAACGAGTGGAGACTTATGGGCAAATAGCCTTTCTCCTTGGGGGACCTTTGGGATTTGCGGATGGGGTGATCGAGGCTGCAAACATGCATCTCTCACTATCGCGACTCACCTTTCCTCATGAATTAGCGCGCATACTATTTC
>JAACFF010000246.1 GCA_009937635.1 Chloroflexota bacterium | reverse complement strand
CCATACTGATTCTCGCAAACGTATATAAGTTGACGGAAGATACCGATCAATCGCATCGAGTGTTTTGCCCATAAAAATTATGCGGCCCTGTTCAAGCAACACAGAAGACTCACAAAGAGCTTTCAGTGCCTGCATATTGTGGCTTACAAAAAGCACGGTCCTTCCTTCTTGAGTTACATCTCCAATCTTGCCCAGGGATTTCTGTTGAAATTCAGCATCGCCTACCGCTAGAACCTCATCGATCAAGAGAATCTGTGGTTCTAGATGAGCAGCTACGGCAAAGGCCAGGCGCATGCGCATGCCGCTACTGTAGCGTTTCACAGGTGTGTCGATGAACTTCTCCACCCCAGAAAAATCCACGATCTCATCAAACTTGCTATCTATCTCCACCCTTCGCATGCCCAGGATGGTACCATTGAGAAAAATGTTCTCACGCCCCGACAATTCTGGGTGGAAACCGGTACCGACTTCGAGTAAACTGGAGACACGGCCGTTCAACTCAACCCTCCCCCTCGTCGGATGCGTAATACGCGATAAGATCTTCAGCAGTGTACTCTTCCCCGCCCCATTACGGCCGATAATCCCCACAACTTCTCCTCGCTTCACCTCAAAAGATACATTTTTCAACGCCCAAATGATGTCCTCCGGCTCTTGTCCATTTTCGTTAAAGCGCGTCAAATCGCGCAAACGACGCAAATTATGAGCGGGTCGCTTCACCCAATCGCTCAGTATGCCAGCCAGTGTATCATGGACCTCTTCTTTAGCCCCAATGCGATAGCGCTTCGACAAATTTTCTACGCGGATTGCGATATCGTCAGCCATCATTACACCACATCGGCAAAATGCGTTCCATCATTCGAATGTAATCGGTGTCGCTCATAGCAAAAAGCAACACCCCAAAAAAGCAATTATCCTTAAAAACATAATAGTCCTAGAAACGTCCTGTGATCACTGCGCGAATCCATCTTCTCTTATCAAGCAGCTTCGATCATGGAACGAAGTCAAAGTTTCGGAAACGCAGTGCGAAGCTGTGCCTTTTTATCTGCCGGGACTAAGAACCAATTATGGTTCCGCCATTGTTCCCGCGTAATTCTGGATCTTTCTATAAGGGTCCCACTATTTTCGTCGATATGAAAGTAACAGTATTCTCGAGGCAAAACTCCCATAACGGCTTCACCAGCGTTGTTAGATAGTACTTCACAGATGATTAACGGTTGATACTTTTCGAGCACCTGTATTGCACCGGACAGAAGGCTCGCCTCAGCACCCTCAACATCGATCTTGATCAGAGATGGCGAAACATCGTTCACCAGAATCCAAGAATCAAGGGCCACAGCAGAAACAGAAATAGACTGCTTATCGGCTTCTTGGTTAGAAATCACTCGACTCTGCGCCTGGTTAAGCGCAAAAGGAACGGTTCCATCTTTTTCTGCAACAGCACTACCAACCAAAAAGATACCTTTGTTCTCGCACGCTAGACGTAGCATCTTTAACGATATTGGGTTCGGCTCAAATGCGTAGATCGACACTTTGTGGTTGACCTCCCGCGCTGCCAGAGAATATTCCCCATGGTAAGCACCAATATCGAGAATTGCTGCATCTGGCATCACCTGTGCCGCCAGAAACCGCCACAGATTCATGGAGCCATCTTCATGCCGCCCAAACCATCGACGATATAACCTGTTTGGAAGCAACCTGCGCGCTACACGTTTAACTGAGTGGGGATAGGGGTCTTTTGGCTTTTGTGACATGACTTAGAAACCGAACCTAGAGCGGAAGAGGCGTCATTTCACTAAACCACATCAGCAAATATGCGTTCCATCCTGCGGAAGTAGGCGGCACCACTGATAAAAATGATCAGCGCCGAGACTGCGCCCACACCGATCATATCCCAGGGCATCGGGTTCGTTCCCAGCAGCGCCGAGCGAAAACCTTCAATCACCCCCGCCATAGGAAAAAGACTGTAGAGTAAGCGGAACTGCTCGGGTACGGCGCTGGCAGGATAGACGACGGGGGCAGCATACATTAACAACTGCACAAGGAAACCCATAGCATAGTTGATATCGCGGTACTGCACAGATAAGGCGGTAAGCCACATGCCCATGCCGGCGGAGGTGGCCATCATCAAGAGAATGAGCGCGGGCAAGAATAAGACCCCAGCTGTGGGCAAGATACGGAACCAGGCCATCATGCCAAAAAGGAGCAGCATGGCGATGGCGAAATCGACGAGCTTACCCAGCACGGGGGCGAAGGGAATGACCAGACGCGGGAAATAGACCTTAGTGATCATATTGGAGGCGCTGGTCAGGCTGCCGCTGGCACCGGTCAAGGCACCGGAAAAATAGGTCCAGGGTACCAGGGCGGTGAAGCTAAATATGGCGTAGGGCACACCATCGGAATCAACCTGCGCCAAGCGGCCAAAGACAATAGTGAAAACGATCATGCTAAAAACGGGCTGGATGACGGCCCAGCCGACTCCCAACACAGACTGAGCGTAGCGGGTCTTGATATCGCGCCAGACAAGGAAGTAGAATAGATCGCGGTACTGGCGTAGCTCGCGCCAGTCGATAAGCGGCATCTTCCCGTCCGCATCGATAACCGTTCGTTCAACCGCCCCTTCAGGCATTGATTCCGCGCTCACCTGCTACTTCTCGCCTCCGGTCAATTCTCGCAACTGCTCTTGGGCTACCAGATCCCCATTGTCAGCCAGTTCCGTCAAATAGGGAACGGCCTCTTGCCCACGATCCATGGCAATCAAAGCATCCGCCAGTCCCCGCTTCGCGGGCGACCAACCGGGTAATTGCCTGATAGCTGCCCGGTAACGCTCTGCCGCCAGTTCATATTCGCCATGCTGCATATAAAGGCGGGCTGCTAGCGGACAGCCGTTCTTGCCCCGGTCCACAAATCGGCATGCCTGATCGTAAGCGTGGACCGCATTTTGCCAATCACCAGCCTCTAGATAAAGATCGCCCAGTTTTCTCCAGGCACTGCCATTATCGCCCCCCAACTCTTCCAGCCCACGCACATAGGCGCTTGCTGCGCCACTAAAATCACCCCGAGCGTAGAGGGTGTCTCCCAACCAAGTCAGCTTGTCGGCATTATCACCATCCGCAGCCACGGCCGATCTCGCCAGTTCAACCGCTTGCGGACCGGCTGCGCGCAGGACGTGTAATCGCAAATCAGATATATTCAGCATTTGCAGCCAATATTCGTTCGCCCTTTGCTGTTCACCCTGGCAATTAGCGACCATGCCCCATAGCCACGCCTCGCCCACGCTCGTAAAGCTACGGCCGATTTCCATTCCGCCAGCTTCCAACTCAGAGTTCATACAAACACGCGCCACAACCAGCGCCAAACGATTGATTGGATACCCTGCATCCAGAAACGCCGACAGCCTGACTAAAGCCATCAGCAGCAGGATTAGCAAAAGTGCAAAATGGACCAGGGAGCGCCAGGGGCCAAATCGCCCGCTCTCAGTCTCAACCAATCTCACAAGCGCACAATATGCTCACGGCCGTTCTTCACAACAGCATTCCGTGTATCAACCAACAACTGCGACTGATCGGCAATCCACGCCCAATCGTAGGTATCATGATCGGTGACAATAACCACGCAGTCGGCCGTTGCCAGGGCGTCCTCGTCTAGTTCGATAGATTGCAGGGGAAAGCCCTCTCCTTTCAGGCTGGGCACGTAGGGATCGTGGTAGCTCACTTCAGCACCTCGTTGCAGTAAGAGGTGGATGATGTCCAGGGCCGGGCTCTCGCGCATGTCGCCGATGTTGGGTTTATAGGCGGCGCCGAGGATGAGGATATGGCTGCCGTTGAGCGCTTTGCGCTTATTATTCAAGGCATCAGTGATTTTGCCCATGACGTGTTCAGGCATATGGCTGTTCACTTCGGCGGCCAGCTCGATGAAGCGGGCCGTGTAGTTGAGCGTACGCAGCTTCCAACTGAGGTAATGGGGGTCAATGGGAATGCAGTGACCACCCAGGCCGGGGCCAGGATAAAAGGGCATAAAGCCGTAAGGCTTGGTCGCGGCCGCGCCGACAACTTCCCACACATCCAGGCCCAGCTTGTCACACATGAGCGCGACTTCGTTGACCAGGCCGATGTTCACGGCACGAAAGGTATTCTCCAGCAATTTGACCATTTCGGCCGTTGCCGTGCTCGAAACGGGCACCGGCTGCCGCACAACCCAGCCATATAGGGCCAGGGCAACTTCCAGGCAGGCGGGGGTAACACCGCCGATCACTTTGGGCGTGTTGCGCATGGTGTAATCTTTGCGACCAGGATCGATGCGTTCCGGCGAGAAGGCGAGGAAGAAATCTTCACCAACCGTGCCCCCATTGCCCCTCAGGCGGGGCAAGATGACCTCTTCAGTGGTGCCGGGGTAAGTAGTGCTTTCTAGAATGATGAGCTTTCCTTTTTCACCATAAAGCGCGATTTTTTCGGCGGCGTCGATGATGTAAGAAATATCGGGATCTTTCGTCTTGCGCAGCGGCGTGGGCACACAAATGGAGATGGCATCGACCTGGACCAGTTCTGCATAGTCGGTGCTGGCGCGTAAGGTGCCAGCTTGCACCAGGGGAGCCAATTGCTCGCCCGGCACATCCTCAACGTAGCTTTCGCCGGCGTTGAGTGCCTTCACTTTCAGCGGATCGACATCAATGCCGGTGACGGAAAAACCTTCTTCTGCAAATGAAACAGCCAAAGGCAAGCCAACATAGCCAAGACCGACGATGCCAACGCGTACTGTGTGTTGTTCAATTTTCTGTAGGAGTTCTGCTTGGACTGACACTTTAGATTTCAAACTAGCCATTATTCACCAACACTAATTAAAAAGGTCCTTTCCCTTAACAATCTTATCCACGTTCATCCGCGCTCGTCTGCGTCCTATCATTCTGGCCAATCGCAGCAGGATCGCTCCGCCGCTTCCGACAAGTGAACCTTGCGGAACGCAATATTAAATATCTCCAATCCCCGCTGCGCAGATCAAGTCGAATATATTAATAAGCGGGTGATTGTTTGTAGCTGACTTCCCGTCCACCTACCATTATTTTGTAAATATCTTACATTGATTCTTGCTTCACCGCAGCCGGGAAACATCTGCCAGACGCAGCGACCAAAAAGGTTCCGTAAAAGGTCCAAACTACCTTAGAAGAAATTTGGCCTGTAACCTGATCACCACATTCATGATAAATTGTAGCCATCCCTATCGATGTAAACAAACGGTGAATTCCCCGGTAGTTTGCCCCTGTCACTACTGTATTGTATAGTTTCTAAACTTCCTGCAAGCCGTATGCAGATTCAGCATACGGGTTCGATAAGCACACACTTTTCGGAACGCTTTGAGTACTGTATGTCTTCTTTTTTCACGCTCTTCGACATACTCGCCATCATCTATATATTCCGCAGCGTACAACTGGGGCTCAAGATCTGGCGTGAGTGGCCGCAGCTTCGAATCGAACCTTTTACCCCGCATAAAAAACATTTAGCGGAACAGGCATCCTATTTCATCGCGGTACCCTTGGGCGTGTTGGCCCATGAGTTGGGCCATGTCCTGGCAGTCTGGGCCGCGGGAGGGCAAGTCGCCGAGTTCCACTACCGCGCCTTCTGGGGTTATGTTGTCCCTATCGGTAATTTCAGCCCTGCTCAGAACTGGTTCATCGCCATAGCCGGCACGCTGGCTTCTTTGGCTTTTGGTTTGCTGATCTGGCTATTATTCCGCCGCATGGATTCTTCAACTTTGCGCTATTTCGGCGTGCGGGCCTTTCGTTTTCAGGTCTATTTTTCGCTCGTTTACTATCCCTTGTTCACCCTTTTTGGCTTCGACGGTGACTGGAAAACGATTTATGACTTCTCAGCAACGCCCTGGCTCAGCACGGTTACGGCCGTCCTTCACGCCGGAACGCTGCTGCTGTTCTGGCGAGGGGATAGGACCGGCTGGTTTGAGGCTCCCAGCCATGAGAGCGTAGAAGCGCAGGAACGGTTCGAACAGTTGGCTTTAGCAGCCGCGGCCTCACCGCAAGATGCCCAGTTGCAGATCCAATACATCGACGCCTTGCGACGAGGGGGGGCCAAGCATAAGGCCAAACATCATCTCGAGAATTTTATGGTGGACAATCCCAATTCGGCCGTGGGGCATTTGGAGTTAGCCGCTCTGTACGCCGCAGGACGGGGTCAAATTCCCAAGAAGGCCAGTGCCAGCGCGGAGGAAGCGCTTAATCTGGGGTTATCTGACCCACGGCAAGCTGCTTTCGCGCATGAATTTGTCGGCCGTTACCAACTCGATACAGGCCAGGTGGAAACGGCAATCACCCACTTCACACAAGCCATCACCGCCCTGGCCGATATGAACCCAGGCAATGCCGAAAGGTCGCAGATGCAGCTGCACATCTTACGCAGTCAGGCGTATCGCAGGCAGCAGCAGCATGAGCAAGCATACCAAGACCTACTCCTGGCAACGACGCTCGCTCAAAGAAATGGAGATGAGGCCGGCGTTGCGCAAGTCCAGCAAGAACTGGAAACGCTTGAAAATCACGCTGGACATACTTTTGGCGCAACATCCATGAAGATTCCGTAATACTGTATTGAGTGCATGACAATTGACAATTGTCATGTAAAAACCGGAGCAATGTCATTAGGCAAAACCTGGCATAACAGCTAGGCTCAACAAATGGAGTTGATTCAACGAGGAGGTGGCCTATCGTTTGCAATAAGTTTGACTAAATTGTCCCTTACCGCATCCTGTTGTGAGACAGGCTGCGGTCTTACGTCTTAGCAGCTTAAGAACTATCTCTTGAGGAGAAAAATAAAATGAAACAGAAACGCCTATGGATGATTGTGTTGTTTACGCTCGTCTTGAGCCTCGTACTGGTGGCTTGTGGCGGCGGCGAAACCGCGCCAGCGGAAGATACCGCGCCTGCTGAATCAGAAGGAGAAGCTGAAACTGCGGCAGAACCGGCCGAAGAGTCGGAAGGTGGGTATCAGATCCCTGAAATCGAAGAAGGGAAATATAATGTTGGTTTTGTCTATGTTGGACCCCATGATGATGGTGGATGGACGCAAGCGCATGATGTCGGCAGGATGTATGTCGAAGAAAACATGGACAATGTTCACACTGCCTATGTCGAGAATGTGGCCGAAGGAGCCGATGCCGAACAGGTGATTCGCTCCCTAGCTCGAAAAGGTTTTGATGTTATCTTTACTACTTCCTTTGGCTTCATGGATGGTTCAGAAATCGTCGCCGACGAATTCCCTAACGTGGACATCATCCACATCAGCGGCTTCAAGAACAATGGAGACAATTTTGGGAATCTGATGGGTGCGATGGAAGATATGAAGTATTTGGCCGGCATGTTGGCCGGTTCACGGGCCGTGATGGATGGAAATCCCAAACTCGGTTATATACCCACTTTCCCCATAGCTGAGGAGTTTAGACTGGGTAACGCTTTCGCTATTGGCGCCCAGGAAACCTGCCCTGACTGCACCGTCGACGTACGTTGGATCTTCACTTGGCACGATCCCATATTGGAACAAGAAGCCTCAAAATCACTTTTTGACAGCGGTGTGCAAGTCGTTATGACTGGCGCTGATACACCGGCGCCTGCTGAAGCTGCCCCAGAGGGAAAATGGGGTATCACCTATGACTATTCGGGTAACTGCACCATCGATGCCTGTTTGACCTCTATGTATTGGAATTGGGGGCCTGAATATGCACGCATCGTCGAAGCTTCTCGCAATGATGAATGGGTTGGTGGAAACGATTACTTCGACGCCGATACCGGGAGCATGGGTCTACTAGGTTTCATGGAAGGTGAGGAATTACAACCTGGATTGGCTGAACTGCCGGAAGAAGATCTCCAGTTAGTGCGAGACACTCTGGAAAAAATGCTTGCCGGTGAATTCACCCGTTTTGACATCTTCAAAGGCCCCATAACTGACAGCCAGGGCAATGTTGTCTTAGCAGAGGGTGAGGTAATGACTCAAGAAGATCTTGAGAATATCGACAAAATGTATTGGTGGAATGAAAATTATACTGCCGAATTACCGGAACTAGAATAGTAAACAGTACACAAGGGGCGTTTGGTGCCACTAGATACCAAACGCCTTTTCCAATCCCTCAAAACGCAATATCGTTAGTAGGTAAAGGGACGGTATTATGAACCAGGAGCATATGCCTTTAGCCGTAGAAATGGAGGAAATCGTTATCCGTTTCCCCGGCGTATTAGCAAACGATCGTGTAAATTTGACGCTCAAGAAGGGGGAAATCCACGCCTTACTCGGCGAGAATGGAGCGGGCAAGAGCACGCTCATGAACGCCCTTGCCGGTTTATACCAACCAACGTCTGGCACGATAAAGATAAACGGCGAACGTGTCTATTTCAACTCTCCACGAGATGCCATCGACAAAGGAATCGGCATGGTTCACCAGCACTTCATGCTTGTTCCCACCCAAACTGTCACCGAAAATATCCTGCTGGGACTGCCCGAACCACGCTTTTTCATGAACTTAGCAAACTTTGACAAGAAGATCCTGGCTATTGAGGAACAATTCGGTCTCAGCGTCGATCCGCGAGCTTATATTTGGCAGCTATCGGTGGGCGAGCAACAGCGGGTGGAGATATTAAAAACGCTTTATCGCGGCGCAGATATCTTGATCATGGACGAGCCGACGGCAGTCCTGGCCCCTTCCGAAATTGATGAATTGATGGAAACCATGCGCTCAATGGTCGCTCAAGGGAAATCTATCATCTTCATTAGCCACAAGTTACAGGAGGTCACGGCCGTTGCCAATCGGGTAACTGTTTTGCGCAAAGGTAAGGTAACGGCCGAAGGTATTGGCATTGAAGGATTGACCAAGAAGAAATTGGCCCAACTCATGGTCGGCCGCAGCGTCGTTTTCTCTGTGCATAAAGAACCGCAGGCACCGGGTGATGTTGTGCTGGAAGTAAAAAATGTTCACGCTGAAAACAATAAAGGGTTACCCGCCTTGAGGGGCGTTTCCCTTGAGGTGCGGCACGGTGAAATTCTGGGTGTTGCCGGAGTTTCCGGCAATGG
>JAACFF010000245.1 GCA_009937635.1 Chloroflexota bacterium | reverse complement strand
TCCCGTTAAGTTCCTGTTGACTTTCTTTCTGGCTTCTGGCTATACTGTACTTGGGACGGGGCTAAGGAGCCGAGCACATAGCAGACTATCTAGCGTACAAGGGGGTCAGAGATGTTTGAGTTACCTGAGATCATAACCTTAGCTAGGCAGATCAATGAGACGCTGAAAGGAAAGAGTATACGAAACGGTCAGTTGGGAAACAGCCCTCACAAATTTGTCTGGTATAACCGGAGCCATAAGGAATTCAGCGAGTTAACCAAAGGGAAGACAATCTGCGAAACGTGGGCAAAGGGAAGATGGCTTTTTATCCCGCTTCATCCTGGATATGTGTTGCTGCTTGGCGAATGCGGAGGAAAGGTTCTTTATCACCCACCAGGGTCAAAGGTGCCGAAAAAATACCATCTCTATATCTTGTTTGAAGATGACTCTTTTTTCACCGCAACCACTCGGATGTGGGGGGCCATGGAACTTTACGAAGAAGGGCAAGAGCAAGACAGAAAGTATGTCAAGGATATGCGAACGACGCCCATTGAGCCTGATTTCACTTATGATTACTTCTGTGCCCTCATTGATACACTCACCACCGGGAAAAAACGGAGCGCTAAAGGACTATTAACCCAAGACCAAATTATCCCTGGGTTGGGAAATGCCATTGCCCAAGATATCCTTTTCCGCGCCTCTCTTCATCCAAAACATCCCATCAGTGACATCAGTACAAGCCAAAAGCGCGTATTGTACGACGCAATTCTCAACACAGTTCAGGAGGTCATAGAGCTGGGCGGCCGGTATGATGAATATGATCTGTATAACCAGCCGGGAAATTACGTCCGCCTCATGGACAAAAACACGGTTGGCCACCCCTGCCCTAAATGTGGAAGCAACATAGAGAAGATCAAATATTTAGGCGGAACATGCTATTTCTGCCCTAATTGCCAAAATTGAGAACAGCCCCCGTTCTGACTTTGTATCAAACCATGACCAACGAGGAGTGGGAAACTTCAGCAAGATTATTATCCGCCTAGGGCTTCCAAGCGAACTCCAGTATCTTCGGTTTGACCAGTTTTGTGAAGTCCTTGAATGCTAGACGGATCAGATCTTGATGATTGCAGGCATTGAAAGCGATTTCCTCATCGTCGACCAGGCTTTTATCTGTCAAAACGTCCATACCGTAGAGATTGCCAAAGGGTGGCATGGCGCCAAGCTGGCAATCGGGGAACAAATCCTCAAATTCGCGCTCGGTGGCGAGCTCGACCGTCTTCGCCCCAGTGGTTTGTTTCAGCCGATCGAAGTTGATCCGGTACGATGCAGGCAGAACAGCCATAACCACCTTGCCATCGATCTTGACGATGATGCTCTTGGCCAGTTCCTTACCTGGGGTATGGCTGCTAGCAGCTATTTCCTGAGCGGTGTAGGCTGGTGAATGTTTAATTGTCGAATACTTTACCTGATGACTGTCTAAGAACTCACGTAGTTTTGTAGTAGGCATGGCGACCTCCCATGTTAACATGTTGCGAATCTCTCGTCTGGGCACGGAACAGAGCGGGTCGATATTGACCGTTGCGCGCTTCAAAGCTGCCGCGCCCGTGACGCTATAACAACTCTACAGCATCAGTATAGCATAACTTTCTGCACGAATGCCTCCATTGGTCCGTCATACGACCCCGCTTTGGTTGACTGGTGCCAGTCAAAGTTGCTATTATAGCAGACAGAGTTTTGGAATTGTTAAGTGTGGATAGCGACAACAAAAGGATGAAAACATGACAGAAAAGAAACGAAGAAAAAGACGATGTGCTCGCGGTGTCTGCAATCCTGAGAGGACACAAGGATTAGAAGCACCAGCTCCCAAAGGAGACTACTCACTGGTAAACCTACAAGGTCCTGGTGTCTTTTTGGGGGCACATGTTAGCAAACAGGGTGGCACCAATGACCTTACTTTTGTGATTTTGGATATTGACGGCCGTAATGTGACCAATCTCTCCTTTGCTGCTGCTAAAAATCTGGGACTGACTCAGCAAAATCCTTATGGCCTGGTCCTTCTGGAATCGGCAGGCCTGCAAAATATGACCATTGGCTTTCCCACGCCCTTACGTTTTCACTCCTCGCTAACGCTCAAGGTTACGGTCAATGAGGACGACGTGGTACAGATTTTGGCGAATGTCATTCATGGCGACTAAACAAGCATCAATCAACATACGGGTGTAATTACAAGTCGATGGGGGCCGCAAGGCCCCCATCGCTGATTCAAAATACCCACTCATTAATGCACCTTTTTTCGTTCAGGTTTTAACGCCGGCAATTGGTAGACGAAAGTAGCAGAAGGAGCGATCATGAGTATCCCGCATCCGCACCAGTTTTTCGACTTCTCAGGACAGGCAGCCATTGTTACAGGCAGCGGCAGCGGCCTGGGCAGTGGTATCGCCGTTCGTTTTGCCCAGGCAGGGGCGAAGGTTGTGGTAAATTACCGCTCCAGCGCTGCCGGAGCAGAAGTGGTGGTTGGCGAGATTGAAGCCTCGGGGGGCACGGCCGTATCGATCCAGGCGGATGTCAGCCAGAAGGAAGGGGCAAGGCGGCTCATCGCGGAAACGGTCAACCATTTTGGGCGGCTCGACGTGTTGATCAATAATGCCGGTCTCTACCCCTTAAGCCCCCTTGTCGATATGGCGGAAGCGGAATGGGACCTGGTGATGGACAGCAACCTGCGCAGCACTTTCCTGTGCACGCAGGCGGCGGCGAGGCAGATGATCGCGCAGGGGAGCGGTGGAACGATCGTCAATATCGCCTCAATCGAAGGCGAAAGCCCGGCGCCTATGCACAGCCACTATAACGCCGCCAAGGGTGCGGTCTTGATATATACGGCCGCGGCTGCGCAAGAACTGGGCACGCACGGCATCCGCATTAATGCGGTCTCCCCCGGTCTAATCTGGCGGGAAGGAATCGAAGAGGCATGGCCGGAGGGGGTTGAACGGTGGCAGAAAGCGGCGCCGCTGAAGCGGCTTGGCCTGCCCAATGACGTGGCTGACGCCTGCCTCTTCTTCGCTTCCCCCGCCGCAAGCTGGATCACCGGGGCGAATCTGCGCGTTGATGGCGGCGTCCTGACCAGCCAGACTTATTAGTGAGAAGACATCAAAGATATCAAAGATGATGTAGATGACGCAGATTACTTTTAGTTTTTGGGAGAGTCGTGATGACACCTGAAGAATTAATAGAAATGTTCAAGCTGGAAGCACTACCTGTTGAAGGCGGTTTATTCTTCCAGACGTACTTATCTGCTGAAACTATCTCGCAGGACAGCCTGCCTGAGCGCTACCCCGTGGACAAGCCGATGGGCACGGCTATTATGTACTTGCTGACCGCGGATGCGGATTCTTTTTCCGCGCTGCACAAGCTGCCCACGGACGAGGTGTACCATTTTTACCTGGGAGATCCGGTAGAGCTTTTACAACTGCATCCTGACGGCCGTGGTGAGCGCATTATTTTGGGGCAGGACTTGCTGGGTGGGCAAAAGGTACAGCACGTGGTGCCGCGCGATGTGTGGCAGGGATCGCACCTGCTTCCCGGTGGACAGTTTGCGCTGTTGGGTACGACGATGGCTCCCGGCTATACGGACGAGGACTATATTGGCGGCGATCCCGATGCCTTGATCGCCGCCTATGCAGAATTGGAGGCGCTGATCGAGCAGTTAACACGCCGGGAAGGTGATACTTAGCAACCCATCCAAATTGTTAGCCAAGAAGTTCACCCTTGACTTGCTAGGTTCTCTTAAGGTTGCTACTATCGAGGTCCAGTTTCTAGAGGACGCTACGACTGCGGCAATGCCAATATTTTTATATACCGATATCGAAGGATCAACTCAACTCTGGGAGAAGCATGGCGAGGCCATGAGTGCTGTGCTGGATCGCCATGACGAGATCTTGATGCGCTGCATCGAGGGCTGCGGGGGACGGCATGTCAAAAACTCCGGCGACGGCATGCTGGCTGTTTTCGAGGGCGGCGAGACGGAGCCTCTGGAATGCGCGCTGGCGATGCAGCGCAAACTGGCGGACGAGAAGTGGCCGGCTATTGACGAATTACGTGTGCGAGTGGCCGTTCACGCGGGACCGGCCGATTATCGCGCGGGCGACTATTTTGGATCCACGGTCAATCGCCTGGCGCGGCTCATGGCCACGGCATGGGGTGGGCAGATCATCGTCACACCGGAAGTGATAGGAATCACTCCTCTGCCTGATGGGGCCAGGCTCGTGGATTTGGGGGTTCATCTGCTCAAGGATTTGACCGAGCCACAACAGATCTTTGGCCTGCTACATGAAAATTTAAAGCTGCAAGAATTTCCGGCGCTGCGCTCGATGTCTTCACGGCCGAATAACCTGCCACGCCAGCCGACGCCCCTGGTGGGAAGGGAGGAAGAGCTGGCGGAGATCGGCGAGCTTCTGGCAAGACCAGATTGCCGCCTGTTAACGCTGGTAGCGCCCGGAGGCATGGGCAAGACAAGGCTCGGGCTGCAAGCCGCGGCCGAACAGATCAATGTCTTCCAGAACGGCGTCTTTTTTGTGCCCCTGGCCGGCGTGACTTCAGTGGACAATCTACCTTCGACGATCGCCAACGCTTTGAATCTCTCCTTCTATGGCGCCGAGGATCTGGAGATCCAGCTACATAACTATCTGCGTGAGAAGCAACTGCTATTGTTGCTTGATAATTTCGAGCACTTAATTGCCGGGGCAAAGACCGTCTCGGACATACTTGCCGCCGCGCCAGGGGTCAAGATCGTGGCGACCTCGCGGAGACGCCTGCTTCTCCAGGCTGAATGGACATTTGACGTTCCGGGTCTGAGCGTGCCTGAAAATGGGGGCCTGGAAGCAGCGGGCACGTATGGTTCAGTGGAATTGTTTTTGCAAAGCGCGCGGCGCGTTCAACCTGGTTTCAGCCCGACCATGGAAGATCTGCAGGGCATCGTGCGCGTGTGCCGCATCGTAGAAGGAATGCCACTGGCCCTGATTCTGGCGGCGGCTTGGGTGAATACTTTGAGCTGCCAGGAAATCGCGGACGAAATCCAACAGGACCTTGATCTACTGGCGACTGAGATGCACGATCTGCCCAGACGGCAGCGCAGCGTGCAAGCGGTCTTTGAGCATTCTTGGCATGATCTGGCGCAGGCGCAGCAATCTGCATTTTCCAAGTTGTCCGTTTTTCGAGGGGGCTTTAGGCGGGAGGCTGCCCAAGAGGTCACCGGGGCGACGTTCGGCGTCTTGTCCAAGTTCATTAATAAATCCCTCGTGGCACGAGATGAGACGGGCAGGTTCCACGTGCACGAACTGTTACGCCAATTCGCGGCGGCAAAGCTGGCCGAAGTTAAGGAAGATAGCCAGGCAACCAGAGAGCGACACGCAGCCTACTTTTGTGGTTTCCTAAAAGAGATCGAGGCGTCATTGATACGGGGCGCAAGAATCAAACCGGTGGAGAGTATCAACGCAGAGTTGGATAATGTGCTCCTGGCCTGGCGATGGGCGATCGAACACAGCAACTTTGCGCTGCTGGAACAAAGCATGCGCAGCTTGTTCTGGTTTTACGAGGCGAAGGCGTGGTATTCAGAGGGTGAGGAGGCTTTCAGGCTGGCCGCTGATTCACTTGCTGCCATCGAACAGATGGGTGGGGAGGAAAATCGACAACTAACACGGATCAAAACCCATTTTCTGGTCAGGGAGGCATGGTTCGCCTCTCGCCTTTCGCGGCATGGTGATGCGCGGGTACTTATGCCGGCTGATGCCGAAGCGCTGATAGGGGGCGAGGATCTCGAGGGAGGCTGGGTAGTCGCCGGCCTTGAGGTCAATACGCTCTATGGCATGGGTAATTTTGAGGCAGCCCGGCGCCATCTGCAACGATACGACGAAATATATGAACGCAATCATGAGTACGGCCGTACCTGGCCCTGGTCAAAAGCGCAGACTTATACCAACCTGGGCCGCGCTGCCGGGGCGTTAGGAGAGTACGAGCAGGCGCGGCGGCTTTTACAGGAAGGATTAGAGATCCTGCGGCCATTGGGAGATCATATTGGCGTGATGCTCTACCTACATACGTTGGGCGGCGTCGTGCGCATCTTGGGTGACAGGGAGGAGGCCAGGCAGCTCTTTCAGGAGGGCCTCGATTTAGCCGAAGCGCACCGTTATCCGATGGGTGAAGCGTTGGCGCTGAGTGATTTAGGCGATCTTGCTTACGAAGAAGGGGAGTATGAGGCGGCAAAGCAGCGTTTTGAATCCAGCCTCGCTTTCTCTGAAGAGATTGGCGACAGTCGCGGCAGAGCGCTGGCTCTGACCAACCTGGGACGCGTAGCGACCGCTCTTGGCGAGTACGATGAGGCCAGACGCCTGTATGAACAAGGGCTGGAGATTACAAGGCAATCTGGCAATCGTCGGGGAGCAGCATTAACTTTAAACAGGCTTAGCGAAGTGTACCGCCTGATGGGGGATTTGGACAGGGCCGGCGAACTTAGCACTGAAAGCCAAGCGATTTGCCAGGAACTTGGTTACCGGAAAGGGGCGATCCTGGCCCTGATCTCCCGTGGCGACGTGGCACTTGATCAGGCAGATTTTGAGACGGCGCAAAAAGACTTTCAAGAGAGCCTCACTGCCAGCGAGAAAATGGGTTTTGTCAGGGGCACTGTACGTAGCCTGATCGACCTGGGACAAGCGGCCTATGGGATGGGTGAGTACACTTTGTCTGAGAAGTACCTGCGCAGGGCGTTGTCCTTAGCTGGGGAGAGTCACCTGCCAAGGGCAGCAATGAGCGCCCTGGTAGCCCTGGCGCAAACGCTCTCCGCATCAGGCGCACCAGAAGAAGGGGTGGAGCTGTTGGCCCTGGCGGCCAAACATCCTTTGGCCGACCATTACACGAAGGAGAAGGCTTCCGCAGAGCTTAAGAATTTACGGGGCACAATGCGGCCGACCGAATTCTATCGCCTGGTCGAACGGGGGCATGCTCAGACGTTGGAAGGTGTCTTAGAGAGACAACTGTGAAGCAGATCAAAGAGTACGCAGATTGCGCAGATTCGGGTGAATTCATTGAACTCGCGCTGAGATAGGCTCTCTATTGCTGTGTGCCTGGCTGCTAAAAAGCGCGTGACGAACCGCACATTGATCAGGCACAAAAGAATAGTGGCTGCAATTCGCAATATTTTTGGGGTGCGACCAGGCTATTCTTCTCACCCGTGTGCCCAGAACTCGGAGCAAACAAACTTTAGTTGAACGCGATCTTCAATCGGCCGTTGCGCCAATACCTTCCGGATCTTCCAGCCATTCAGGTGCCTCTATCGCTTCCAAACTCTGGTGGCGGAAGTAGGTGTTGTAGAGATCAGCATAGTGCCCGCTGCTGGCCAGGAGGCTGTCATGGGTGCCTTCCTCAAGGATACGGCCGTTATCCATGACGATGATGCGATCGGCATTCCTTATGGTCGATAAGCGATGGGCGATGACGATGGCGGTGCGGTCGCGCATGATGGTGTCCAGGCCCTCTTGAATCTGCATTTCAGTGAAGGGATCGACACTGGCTGTCGCTTCGTCGAGGATGAATATGCTGGGGTCTTTAAGTACGACGCGGGCCAGGGCGACCAACTGGCGCTGGCCCATGGACAGGCTGCCGCCCCGTTCTCCGACATCGGTATCCAGCCCGTTGGATAGGGCATCCAGCCATTCGCCTTGGCTGACCTGCATGGCTGCACGGCGTATATCTTCATCGGTAGAAGTGGGACGGCCGTAACGGATGTTCTCGCCCACTGTGCCTGAAAACAAGAAGGGTTCCTGAGGGACCAGCCCAGTCTGTAGGCGGAATTGGCTGAGATCCAGTTTGCGAATATCACGGCCGTCGATCAGAATTTGCCCACCCTGGTATTCGTAAAAGCGCATGATGATCTTGGCTATACTGCTCTTGCCCGCGCCGGTGTGGCCGACCAGGGCCAGGGTTTCTCCGGCCTTAATATCCAGCGAAAAGTCGGGCAGCACAACCTCTTTATCCGTATAGCTGAAGCGCACATCTTGAAACTGCACACGGCCGTTTAGCTTGCCGACCGGCTCATGCGCTGTTTGTTCAACCTTGGGCTCGGCATCGATCAAGGCGAAGACCCGCTCCGAGGCGGAGAGACCATCCTGGAATTGGCTCCAGAAGGAAGCGATGTTCATCATGGGGAACCAGTAGAAACCCACCGCTTGCATATACAGATACCAATCACCCGTACTGACTCCACTGGCCGGATTAGCTGTAGCCATGCCGCCGGCGAAAAGGAGCAAGGCCGTGCCAAAACCGGCAATCAGGCCCATCAAGGGGAAAATGGCCATCAATGTCATCCCGCGCTGCAAGCCCATCTTGTAGCCTTGTTGATTGTTCTCGTCAAAGGAGGCATAGATGGCCGGCTCCTGGCGAAAGCTCTTGGCCACGACGATGCCGCTGATTGATTCCTGGATCTGGGCATTAATAACAGCCGTGACGCGTCGGGCGTTTTGGGTGACGCGCCGGGCGAGCCGGCGGAAGCTGAGGGCGCCGATCACGACAACTGGCGTCAAGGCAATGAGCAAGAGCGTGAGCCAGACGTTGATCATAAATAGCCATAGCGTTATCAGGATGACCAGCAGGACCTGGCTTACCAGATTGAGGGTGAGGTTGACTACCTCGGAAAAATCCTGTGTATCGGAGGTGATGCGGCTGACGATTTTCCCCGAAGGGTGCTCATCGTAGAAGGACATATCGTGGCCGACGGTGGCCATGAAGACGTCCTGGCGCAATTGCAAGACCACATTTCCTGTCACCCGCGCCGAAAACCATTGGCGAATGAAATTAAAGACCCAGGCTGAAACGCCCAGGATGCCAATGCCCAGGGTTAGAAGCAGGAGGGCTTCGTTAGAAGTATCTTCCGTCAACATGTCGATCGCTCTGGCAATCAAAATGGGACCAGCTATCGTGGCCGCTGAATTGAGGGTGATCATCACGGCTACCAGAATCATCTGGCGCGTATACGGCCGAAAATAGCTGATGATGCGGTCTAACAACTCCCGGTCACCATATTGCCGGTCGTAATCTTCTGTTTCCAATCCGCCTAAGATAAAACCCATGAACTTCTGTTTAGGAA
>JAACFF010000244.1 GCA_009937635.1 Chloroflexota bacterium | reverse complement strand
TGTTCACGACCGGTCGCTGTGCTCTCTCCATGGATTGGGGTGACATCGGCCCTCTGGCCATTGACCCTGAAACCTCGACTGTCATTGACCAGGTCGGTGCCATGGTTCTGCCGGGCTCGACCGAGGTACTTGATCGCGAGACCGGCACGTTGGTCGCCTGCGACGAAACGACATGCCCGTATGCGATTGACGGCATCAATTACGCGCCATTCGCTGCGTTTGGTGGCTGGTCGGGCGGCGTCAACGCAACGATTGACGATGTGAAGAAAGCGGCCGCCTATGACTTCTTCTCCTTCATGAGTATGCCGGAAAATGCCAATGTTGATGTGACCATTGGCCAAACAGGATTCAACCCCTACCGTACCTCGCAATTCCTAAATCGCGAGGCTTGGGTGGAAGCGGGAATGAGCGCTGAGGCTGCAGCAAACTACCTCGGCGCCATTGAGGACAGCCTCAACAGCCCCAATATGATCCTTGACCTGCGCGTCCCGCAAAATCAGCGCTACCAGCAGGTTGTGCTTGATACCGCAATTGCCCAGTATCTGGCTGATGAGCTTTCCCTTGACGAAGCTATCCAGCAAATTTATGACGGCTGGGAAGAGATCACCGAAGAATTGGGTCGGGAAGACCAGTTGACAGCCTATAAGGCTAGCATCGGGGCAGAATAGTCGACCTGAAAGATGCAAACCGGTAACAACAAACCTCAAGGTCCGGATAAATCAACCCCGGGCCTTGAGGCCTCTCCAAGGTGGCGATCTAGTGGCCAAAGCCGTCTTTCACATCTGACGGAAAAAGTTGCTGGTAATACATTTCTGCTGCCCGCTATCTTAATCGTTCTGTTCCTTGCCGTCTTCCCCCTCGTTATCTCGCTTTACATGTCTTTCTCGCGCCTTAAGTTTGTCAAAGGGGGTTTCGAAATTAACTTCGTTGGCCTGGCCAACTATAAGAAGCTGTTCATGGGCAGCGAACAAAAGCATTTTTTGGGGGCAATAGCGGATCCATCCCCTCTAGGATGGCTTATATTCTTCGTCGCGGTCGGACTTATGCTGTGGGGTTTTATCCGTTACGTGCGCAGCAAATCCCATTCAGTTATAGGCATCATTGGCCGGCTGCTGGCTATCATCATCTTGAGCGCCTGTTTGTGGCTCTTGATTCACACATTAAATGCGGAGGGACGACCGGGAACCGTGGTGGTGACCTGGATATACGTGTTTGTGGGAATCGCCATCCAATACACACTTGCCCTTGGTTTGGCCTTATTGGTCACTCAAAACATTCCTGGCCGGCGATTCTTCCGCGTAGTTTACCTGATCCCCATGATGATCACGCCTGTTGGGGTAGCTTATCTCTTCCGCATGTTAACTGACACGGATAAAGGACCTTTCCAGCCAATCTGGCAGGCCTTGGGCCTGGGACTTTATTCATGGGTCACCAATCCTTGGGGTGCACGAGCAGCGATCTTAATCGGTGATATTTGGCAATGGACGCCCTTTATGTTTATCGTCCTGGTAGCCGCCCTTGAGGCCCAGTCGGTCGAACAAATTGAAGCGGCCCTTGTTGATGGCGCCAATCGCTGGCAGATATTCCGCTGGATAACTTTCCCCCAGATTTTGCCCGTCACGTTGACCCTCATCCTCATTCGTCTCATTGAAGCATTTAAGATTGTCGATCTTCCCAATGTCATGACTAATGGGGGCCCTGGAACGGCGACGGAATCGATGACGCTAATGGCCTTCTTTAATTGGCGGGCTTTAGATTTAGGGGGATCGGCGGCCATCGCTTACGTCTTGCTCTTTATGGTTACTTTTATCGGGATCACCTATGTCGCTCTTCTGCGAAAACGAGCCACGGAGGCGTAATGAAACTCGAAAATATCTACAAAAGCAAGACGCCTTTTAAACCTTCCCCGTTGGGTATGTTTGTTTCTTATGTTATCATGATTTTCTGGGCCGTGGTTGTACTCTTCCCCCTCTTTTGGCTGTTCGTCACATCACTGAAGTTACCTGTTGATGTCAATACTGGCCCGTTCTACATACCCTTCCTGGAGTTTAAACCGTCAGGACATGCCTGGGAGTACATTCTATTTGGAGATCTGAGTAACGATACGATCCGTGCCTACAAGAACACGGTTGTCGTTGGCTTCACCAGCGCCGTCTTAACTTTGTTGTTGGGTACGGCCGCGGCTTATGGCCTGACCCGCTTTCAATATCGGCCCAAGCTTGGTGTCATCCTCATGGCCATCGGCTGTATCGTATTGGCAGGTATCGCCATCTGGGCCGGCGTTCCCTTGTTCTTGTCCATTCTAGCTGCTGCTGTTCTCTTTATTGTGTTGGTTCAAACAATCGGCCGTCGTTTCCAGCGATCCTTGGGCAACAGCGACATCGCCTTCTGGTTGATCTCTCAGCGTATGCTGCCCCCGGTGGCCGTCGTGCTGCCGATTTACGTCATGTTCCAGACGCTTAATCTCTTGGACACACAAGCGGCGCTGATCATCACCTACACGGCCGTTAACTTGGCCATCGTAGTTTGGCTCATGCGCGACTATTTCCAGACAATACCCATCGAAATCGAAGAGTGCGCGGCCATTGACGGCGCCTCACGTTTCCGCATATTTTGGTCTATCGTCTTGCCGCTCTCCGTTCCTGGCCTGGTTGCCACATTTCTATTTGTGTTAGTCTTCACCTGGAACGAATATCTGCTCGCCCTGTTTCTCTCCAGCGCCAACGCCCAGACACTGCCGCTAACCGTTGCCGCCCAGAACGCCACGCGTGGCCCGCAATGGTGGTATATGTCAGTTTTGATATTGATCATGATCTTGCCCGTGGTCATCATTGCCATGCTTCTTGAGCGTTATATAGCCCGCGGGTTGTTGGTTGGTTCCATCAAAGGTTAACCACTCTCATGCAAACGCAAGTGAAAGAATCCCAGAAGGGAACCGCGAACAAAAAAGTGTTCGTCAGCGGCTGTTACGACTTGCTGCATAGCGGACATATCGCTTTCTTTAAAGAAGCTTCCACCTATGGTGATCTCTACGTAGCCGTGGGATCGGACAAGACCGTCTACGACTTGAAAGGTAGAGCGCCAGTCAACAGCGAAGATGAACGCCTGTTCATGATCAAATCTGTCAAGAGTGTCAAGGATGCCTTTATTGCTCAAGGCTCCGGCATGTTGGATTTTCTTGATGAATTCCATACTTTGCGGCCTGACATTTTCATCGTCAATGAAGATGGGAACACGCCCGATAAGCAGAAACTTTGCCACAAAAACGGCACCGAATACATTGTCCTCAAAAGAGACCCCCACCCCGGATTAACCGCCCGCTCGACAACTGCCTTGCGTACCATTCATCAAATCCCTTTTCGCATTGACCTCGCTGGCGGCTGGCTCGACCAACCCTTTGTCTCCCGTTACTATCCAGGTTCTGTCGTTACTATTTCCCTGGAACCAACAATCCAATTCAACGATCGTAGCGGTATGGCCTCCAGCACGCGCCGCGCCGCTATTGACATGTGGGGTCCCCGGCTGCCTGCTGGCGATTACGAGAAATTGGCTAAGATCTTGTTTTGTTACGACAATCCCCCGGGAACGAAAGTCATTTCCGGATCACAAGACGCCATCGGCCTCGTCTTTCCAGGCCTGGCCAAGGCCAATTACGAAGGGCAGTATTGGCCCACCACTATTGAGGAAATGCGCGACGAATGCTCCCTACAATTTGTGGAAAACGCTCTATATTTAGTTACACTTGGGCCACGACATGCCGAATATGATGTATTGGAAAACACAAGCATTGATGAACGCCGCGCAAAGGCCCTGGCCGAAGCAGCAGAGGCGTGCTGGGAAGCCATCCAGCGGCGAGACATCGTGGCCTTCGGCCGTTCTCTAAGAGAAGGCTTCGAAGCCCAGATCGCCATGTTCCCCAACATGCTGAATGAAACCGTCGCCCAACTCATCGAAGATTACAGAGACAGAAGTCTCGGTTGGAAATTGTCCGGTGCCGGTGGTGGCGGTTATTTGATCTTGGTTGCGGACAAACCCATTGAAAACGCCGTACGTGTCATCGCCCGGCGCATGATTGAGTGAAGTAAAAAGGTATAACTATGAAAACAGCACTGGTTTGTGGCGCTGGCGGATTTATCGGCGGCCACCTTGTAAAGAAGTTGAAAGGGGAAGGATATTGGGTACGAGCCGTTGATATAAAGGAGCATGAATTTGCCCCTTCGGCCGCCGACGAGTTCTTAATCTTGGACTTAAGAGAAGAAGAGAACTGTATTACCTCCCTTACCTTGCCTGATGGCACATTCGACGAAGTTTACCAGTTGGCCGCTGATATGGGAGGCATGGGATTTATTCACTCTGCCGAAACAGAGATTATGCACAACAGCGCCCTAATTAACATCCATATGACGCACAATGCCGCGCGTCTTGGCGTGCCTCGCTACTTTTTCTCCTCATCCGTTTGCGTCTACCGTGACATGCAGCCTGGTGAACCGGAGATGACAGAAGCGCAAGCGATTCCCGCCAACCCCGACAATGAGTACGGTTGGGAGAAGCTCTATTCCGAGCGCATAGCCATGGCCTACGAACGTAATCAGGGCATGATTGTGCGTATCGCCCGCTTTCAGAACTGCTATGGACCTTATGGAACCTGGACCGGGGGGCGTGAAAAAGCACCAGCCGCCATGTGCCGTAAGGTAGCTGAAGTGCCTGACGGTGGAACCATTGAGGTTTGGGGAGACGGCACGGCCGTTCGCTCCTATACCTACGTCGCTGACATGGTCGACGGCATCTACCGCCTCATGCACTCCGACTTGCAAGGTGCAGTAAACATAGGTTGTCCAGAGTATGTCACAGTTGACGAGCTGGTCGCCGCCGTTGCCGAGATCTCGGGCAAGGAAATAAACATCAAACATATAGAGGGTCCTGTCGGCGTACAGTCTCGTAATTTCAGCAACGAGCGTATCTATTCCACGGGCTGGCGGGCCAAATACTTCCTCAAGGATGGTATTGCCGAGACTTATCCCTGGATCGAAGAACAGGTAAAACAACATGAACGCTTTCACATTAAAGAAAAATCCGCCGCATAACCGATTAATTGGTTCTCCGCCAAAGATTGGCATACGTCCTGCCATAGACGGCCGTCACCAAGGCGTACGTGAGTCTCTAGAAGAAACCACCATGGGTATGGCCCGTAATGTGGCCCAATTCTTAAGCGCCAATCTGCGTCATGCGGACGGTCTGCCCGTGGGGTGCGTCGTCGCCGATACCTGCATTGGCGGTGTAGCCGAAGCAGCGCAAACGGCCGATAAATTCGCTCGTGAGGGCGTTGGCCTCTCCCTAACCGTCACCCCCTGCTGGTGTTACGGGTCGGAAACGATGGATATGGACCCCCTCATCCCTAAAGCCGTATGGGGCTTCAACGGCACTGAACGGCCTGGCGCGGTCTATCTGGCCGCCGTGATGGCCGCGCATGCTCAAAAAGGGCTGCCCGCGTTCAGCATTTACGGCCGTGATGTGCAAGATGCGGGTGACACCACCATCCCTGCCGATGTACAGGAGAAGCTTCTGCGCTTCGCCCGCGCCGGACTGGCCGTAGCCACTATGCGCGGCAAATCGTACTTAGCTATGGGCGGCGTATCCATGGGAATTGTTGGCTCCATCGTCGACCAACCCTTCTTCGAAGATTACCTCGGCATGCGCGTCGAAACCATCGACATGAGCGAGTTCACCCGCCGCTTGAACAGAGAAATCTACGACCCCGACGAGTTTGAGCGAGCCATGGCCTGGGTCAAAGAGAACTGCCCCGAAGGCAAGGATTACAACGCTCCCCAGCATGTTCGCAGTCGCGCTGAGCGGGATGAAGATTGGATCACCTCCGTAAAAATGGCCTTGATCGCGCGCGATTTGATGGTTGGCAATCCTCGCCTCCAAGAACTGGGTTACGGAGAAGAAGCGCTGGGCCGTAATGCCATCGCCGGAGGCTTTCAGGGACAACGTCAATGGACCGATTATTATCCTAACGGCGATTTCATGGAGGCAATCCTCAACACCTCCTTCGATTGGAATGGCATTCGCCAACCCTACATCGTTGCCACCGAGAACGACGCCTTAAATGGCGTCAGCATGCTGTTCGGACACCTATTGACCGGTGCGGCTCAAATCTTCGCTGACGTACGCACCTTTTGGAGTCCCGATTCGGTCAAGCGTGTTACCGGCTATGAGTTGACTGGTCGCGCTGCCGGTGGCATCTTGCACCTGATCAACTCCGGTCCTGCTACCCTAGATGGCACGGGACAGCAGGAAATGGATGGTCAGCCGGCAATGAAACCGTGGTGGGACGTGACAGCGGAAGAAGCCAAGCGTTGTCTCGAGGCCACCACGTGGCACGCTGGCATGACCGAATACTTCCGCGGCGGCGGCTGGTCTACCCGATTTTCAAGCCGCGGAGGAATGCCCATGACCATGTGTCGCATCAACCTGGTTAAAGGACTTGGCCCTGCCCTGCAAATTGCCGAGGGCTACAGCGTTGACCTACCGGATGAAGTCCATGAGGTTCTCAATGAGCGTACCAATCCCACCTGGCCCACGACCTGGTTTGCGCCAAAAGTAACTGGTTCGGGCCCGTTCCGCGATGTTTATTCGGTAATGAGCAATTGGGGCTCCAATCATGGTTCCATCTCCTATGGTCACATAGGCGCAGACTTGATCTCCATGGCCGCCATGTTACGCATCCCTGTTCACATGCATAACGTGTCTGAAGAAAAACGCTTCCGGCCCCACGTCTGGGCATCATTTGGCGCCATGGACCCGCAAGGCGCGGATTTTCGCGCCTGCAACAACTTTGGTCCCCTCTACGCCTAGCCGTAACACAACCTTTCCAGGTTGTACCTTTCAGGGCAGCCCAGGTTGTACCTTTCAGGACATCCCAGGTTGTGCCTTTCAGGGCAGCCCAGGTTGCACCTTTCAGGGCAGCCCAGGTTGCACCTTCGGGGCAACCTTTGCAGCCGCGAAAAAACGTTCGCGCTCTTCTAGGACGATAATGGCAACTATCAAACTGTTCGGCAACTTACGCGACTACGCTGCCACTCCCATTAACAACGTACCTGGGCAAACAGTGGGAGAGGTCCTGCATGCTTTATGCGGCGGCAACCAAGAATTGAATACGGCCGTTTTCGATGGCCACAGCCTACGGCCGCATGTCCGCGTCATGCTTGGCGGGCACGACATTGAACTAGCCCAAGGACTGGAAACACCCGTTTCAGAAACAGATACGATCGCCGTCTTCCCGCCCATTGCAGGCGGCAACGAATAAACAAGATGCAACAATGAGCTACGGCTTGCCAACAAAAGATAAATGGAGCGAATTACCGGCACAATCTGTGTTCATCAGCGTAATCTACGCCCCCTTATTACTGGAGCAGTTATTATGGAAGGATGGTCAGGAAAGATCCTGGATATAGATCTAACAACTGGAAATATTGCGGACGTTCCTCTCGACAACGACATGGCGCGCTTATTCTTGGGAGGGCGCGGCTTGGGAGCCCGCCTATTATGGGATCTCGTCGGTCCCCAAGTAGAACCGCTGTCGCCCCAGAATGTGCTCATCTTTGCCACTGGCCCCTTGACCGCCAGCGGCGCGCAAACCAGTAATCGCTTCTCAGTCACCACAAAAAGCCCACTGACCGGTACCATTCTTGACGCCAACAGCGGTGGCTGGTGGGGCATGCGCTTCAAACGTACGGGGTATGACGCCCTCATCGTACGCGGGCGGGCTGAGAAGCCATCAATGATAGAGATCACTCCCGAAGGTGTTGTTATTCGTGATGCCGGCCATCTTTGGGGCAAGACCGTTTCCGCGACAACCGCCGCTTTGGACCAAAATAATAACAAGCGCAATGTGCTTTGCATCGGGCCGGCTGGGGAGAACCTCTCACGAATTGCCGCCATCATGAACGACGGCACACGATCGTTGGCACGCGGCGGCGTCGGGGCGGTCATGGGCAGCAAGAACCTGAAAGCCATCGTCACCGTCGGCAAGGACAAGAACGTGGCCCATGACCGCGAACAATTTAAGTTCATGCTCTATGAAACAGGTAAGATCATCAAGCAAAGCCCCTTGACCTCTAAGGCGTTACCCCAGTTCGGCACGGCCGTGATCATGAACGTCATGAATGAAATCGGCGCCTTGCCCACTCGTAACTTCCTTGAGTCCCAGTTTGAAGACGCCGAGGCCATCAGCGGTGAGCGTCTCAGCGAGACCATATTGGTCAAAAAACAAGCCTGCTGGGCTTGCCCCATCGCCTGTACCCGCGTCACCAAAACCGCGAGCATGGAAGGGGAAGGGCCGGAATACGAAAGCACGTGGGCCTTTGGCGCGCAGTGTGGCATCAACGACCTGGAGTTGATCGCCGAGGCCAACTACATCTGCAACGACTTGGGACTGGACACTATTTCCGTCGGCAGCACCATTGCCTGTGCCATGGAGATGTCAGACTTGAACCTAATCGATAGCGATCTGCGCTTTGGCCGCGCCGACCTTCTGCACGACACCATCCGTGATATCGCCTACCGCCGCGACTTGGGGGATGAACTGGCTGAGGGTAGTTACCGCTTCGCCGAGAAATATGGTGCTGCCGAGTATTCCATGAGCGCCAAAAAACTGGAACTACCCGCCTACGATCCGCGTGGCATGCAAGGACAAGGATTGCTTTACGCCACTTCAAACCGGGGCGGCTGCCACATGCGCGGCAATATGTTAGGTCCGGAGGTTCTCGCCTTGCCGCGGCTCGTCGATCGTTTTGCCACCCAGGGCAAAGCCGGCATCGTAGCCGTGCACCAGGATACATCGGCCGTCGTAGACAGCCTGGTTATTTGCAAATTCACCAATATGGCCGCCACCGAAGAGCACTTCGCCCGTCTTCTGACCGCCATTTCCGGCCAACCTTACACTGCTCAGGATCTGAGCCAGGTGGGACAACGGGTATGGAACCTCGAACGACTATATAATCTGCGCGAAGGATTCACCGCCGGTGACGATACCCTGCCCGATCGTTTGCTCAACGAGCCGGTAAGCAGCGGTCCCAGCGCCGGCTTTACCGTCAAGCTGCCTTCCATGCTGCAAGAGTATTACGACTTTCGCGGCTGGGA
>JAACFF010000243.1 GCA_009937635.1 Chloroflexota bacterium | reverse complement strand
ATCACCATCGTCGCCGTTGACGGCGCTTTCGGTATGGAGAAGTCAGCGCAAAGGCGCGTCTTCGGCCGCGAAGCTCCCTGGTTCCACCACGACCATGCCCCTGTGCGCTATGATAAAGTGGCCGAAGCCATGGGCTGCCATGGGGAATACGTGGACAAAGCCAGCGATATCCGCCCCGCCCTGGAACGGGCCGCCGCCTCCGGCCTGCCGGCCGTGATCCACGCCGCCGTCGACCCCGAAGCCAACACCGATCCGCCCGGATTGTATATCTGGAACATGGCACGATCGGGCAACGTTTGATGTATTAAAGATTGGTGCGGCGCGGAGTCTTCGGAGCCGCCACACGATCCCCATTAATTGGTGATCTTATCCGGCGACCTGCCATAGTACTTCGCAAGTTGTCGGACCACTTAAATCTACCCGTCCTGCCTTATCCCCGACAGACCGCGCAAAGGTCTAGCAACCGATGGTAGCTGCTGGACCTTTGTGATGCCCAGATTTGACCGGCGAGCGGCGGGGTGATTTAAAAGTTAATTTTTACCTTTGCGGATGATCCAGACGACGTCCTGGCCAGTCAGAAGCGTCCCGCCATAATCATCCATTAGCTGGGTGTCAACCCAGAAGAGAAGGACATCGCCATCAGACGCATAGTCAATGACGGATGCTACTTCCTGCGCATCGTAGAATAGGACCAGGTCCATATAGCCGTCCGCGCCAGCTTCTGTGCAATCGAAGCGTTCTAGCTTCCCGATATATGGCTCGTATGGCGTGGCCACATCCTCATACGCCCAACGGAGCGGCGGCACCCCTTGCAGTAACGTTGATGCCGGATCGATCCAGGTCACATCGAGATCCTCCGTGCCCAAGACAGCAACCGGGATAACGCCTTTGTCCTTGAAGTTGAAAGGATTGGGGCAGCTCCCGGGTTTGATGTCGACCGGGACCACCGGAGGCAATTCGACTACGTTGATGACTGTATCAACTTCGGCCGACACGCTCCAGTTGTTGGTCACCTTCAGACCTACTACATAGACGCCCACAGTGCAGCCAGACCAGGGTAAGGTTTCACCGGAAGCGTCGTCGTATTCGCCGTCATTATCCAGGTCCCATTCCCAACTAACCAACTGGCCATACCAGGGGTGATCGGGAGGCAAAGTTTCGTTGGGATCGTAAGAACCAGAGCCATCTAAAATCACTGTGCGACAAGGGTACAGGACGTAAGGGCCATTAGCGTCGGCCACCGGCGGATAAGGCGGCGGTGTGATATGAACCACCAAAGTGTCGCTGTCGCTCAGCGCCGGATCGTTGTCGTCGATCACGGTCAGAGTCACGGTGTAATCTTTGGTAGTGGCGGTCCAGTCGATGGAGCCATCGGGGTTGTAGAAGGCCGGGAAGGCGTGGGTCACCATGGGACCAACCTGGAGCGGCGATCCGTCGCCAAAGTCCCATTCATAAGTGACGATGGACTGGTCGGGATCCCGGTGATAGGAGCCGGTGCCGTCGAATGTGATATCGATCAGCGGTGGGTGGCTGGGCACATCGGGGCCAGCATCGGCCACAGGGCCAGGTTGAACCACCGTCTTCTTCAGGGTGAGGATGGCCCAGGCGCTCATGAGCGGGTGATCGGACCAATGACCATTGTACCAGGCCCCATCACTATTCTGGTCTGCGACGATGTGCTGGGCGTATCCCCTGACGGGATCGCCATACCAATCGAAGCCGGCCGGATCGTTGATGGGATTGATGGTTTCGATACCCAAGAGGCGGAAGCCCTTCATAACTGAGTAGAAAGCATAGTAGCTGTTGGCCGGGAAGTGCTCCCAATCCCCATCCCAGTTCCTATCGATATAGTCGACGGCCGCCTGCACACGAGTTGAGGCAGTTGTGTCACCGAAAAACTTCATCTCGGCCAATAGACCACCGGTCTTGGCAATATTGACCCAATCCCAGGGATCGACATAGCCAGAGCCGCCGTCTTCCCAATCACCGTCGACGTCATTCTGGATGTAATCGATCCACAGGTTGAGTTCATCCTTGACGAACTGGGGTACAGTCGAGCCGAAGTTGACTTCGGCAGATTCCATGCCGATCACAGGCCATTGCGAGACCGAGTTGTCGGAATCCCAGGAATTGCATTCGTATCGCCAGCCGCCTCTATAGACGCCCTGACTGGGATCGGTCTGGCAGTAAGCGAAGCCATCGACCATGTCCTGGGCGATGTCCTGGTAACTCCTACCAAAGACGTTGGCCTCACCGGCTGCAGCAATACAACCCGGGCAGCGACTGCTGGAAATAGCCATCAAGGAAATGCCGCTTGAGTAAGTTTCATGGCCATAGCTGCGCAAAGCAATTCCATTTCCGTTTGCATCAGGATCACCTGCCACCGTGAAACTGTACAGCTCACTCAGCATATAGTTAAGGCCCCGTTGGACTGTATCGACGTAGGGATCCTGAGAACTATCACCTAAAGGCAAGCTGCCGTGGACCTCAAAGGCTTCAGTTCCGGCGCCTGTGGCAGCGATCGAATTCCAACCGTAAGGCCAAAATCCTTTCGGAGTGCCATCAGGAAAGGCATCCCGCTCCATGTCCTTATGCAGTCTCCACAACCCTTCGTCGATGGCCACGTTTACCTGGACGGTGAGATCGGCGCCGTCTCTGATCTGAACCAGATACTGGTCGCTGCCGCTTTCGCCATCGAGGTCAGTTACCGTCAGCGTGGCAATAAAGAGATCACCAACAGTGCCAACATAGGTGTGCCAGGTCTCAATAACGTAGGGATCGGTCACCAGGCCGCTTACTGGCGGCGCACCGTCACCAAAATCCCATTCATAGGTGCTTAAATTGGAGTCGCCCTGGGGATCATGGGCAGTGCATTTGAGGGAGATCTCTAGGCCGCTCCAGGTATCGTGGGGTACGGCCGGGTTCAAGGGTAAGGCATTAACACAAACCACTACTGGCGGCGAACCGTTGGCTAAAGCGGCCGGGGTAAGAGAGTAAACCAATAAGAGTGCCAACAGGAGCATCAGCCCTGTGGCGAAAACAGTATATTTTTTCATTTGTAGCTCCTCCGTAATCAGAAGATAAGTGCCGGCACGCCATTCATGTCTTTTCTGGGCACCAAGGACTATCGCGGCAGCGGGGATTCAGTTAACCATGATCCATAAGCGGTGAAAATCAAAAACGAGATCCGTTTTCTGGATCCAGCTCCTATTTTCACCAGTGTAATTGACTAAACAGGCCATTATCGGATTGCCCCAAAGAATTCGGTGGATACATTGTTGGCTCCGATGGCTCCACTCTAACAATTACAGGATAGCATAGAAGCGATCACAAATCAATACGGCCGGCCAGGTCATTACGGTTCTTCAGTAGTTGATTTTATAACCAACTTGGTTGTACGGAACAACGCGAAAAATAGATGCAAAAGCAATTGAGATAGTCAAAGCGATTACAAGAATTACCCTGACCACCTTCTACCTCGGAGGGCTCGGCTATCATGTTGACACAGAAGGTATACTGTTAGTAACCAATGTTTCTAAATGTGACTGCACGAAATTGCAATCCGCGTTTAAAAACACCAAAGAGGGTTGATCTAATTTCACTTTGTTATTGTACCGGACCGCGGTCTACAGCAAAAGAGCCTGATTACCATGACAACAATTCGCCAATGTAGGAGAGCGCTAGACATGCTTACCGAAGGGGGACAGGCTCCCATCCTGCAGTCCCTTAAGCCCAGGGCAGAATCGCTCCACAAGTCAGCCAGACCGTGGACGATGGGGGAAGGCATACAAGGACTGGGAATTGGGCAAAAGGTGACAGATGCTTTTGTACTGCCAGATCTGGTGCTGAAGGTTTATGTAGAAAAGAAGCTGCCGAAATCCAAGGTCACAAACATGGTGCCAGAGGCAGTTGACATTCCTGGAATAGAAGAACAGCTAGCTACTGACGTAGAGGAAATTGGCAAAGTTGAACTTGAGTCCAATACCTCGCGCGTTCGATCGGCCATTCCCGGCTTTAGCATTGGTCATCTTGAAATCTCAGCCGGCACACTTGGCTGCCTGGTGCGCGTAAATGGCGATGACCAAGGTCTCTATATCTTAAGCAACTCCCATGTGCTGGCCAATGAAGGGGTCGCAGAAAAAGGAGATGTAATTATTCAACCAGGCGTTTTCGATGACGGTGTGGCACCAGACGATGCCATAGCCACGCTGTCAGACTGGGTAGCATTTGAATTTACTGACTCGACTTTCCCCAACCTGGTGGATGCGGCTATCGCCAAAGTCGATAGTGATCAGCATGTGATTTCTGCAATCCGCAAGATTGGGATTCCCAAGGGCGTAAGTAAAACTGTCCGTCGTGGAATGAGGATTCGCAAGACGGGACGGACAACAGATTTTACGACAGGCGTGATAACAGATATCGACTATCGATTAGCCCTTGATTATAAAAGACCCGGCGGTGGAGAAGGTCGTGTTGGGCTGCGCGATCAGGTACTCTGTACGCGCTATACGGCTGCTGGTGACAGCGGTTCGGCCGTGATCAACTCCAAAGGCTTTATTATAGGGTTACATTTCGCTGGTTCACCGTCGACAAGTATCTTTAACAAAATCTCCAATGTAATTGATTTATTAGATATCTCGATCGTTACGACGGAAATCTAAACCAATGTCATCAGAAAAGCCAAGCAAAAAGCCATCAAGACGACAGGTAAAACGTGCCCTGAATTCTCACTCGGAAGAACTAGGGCAACACAAAAACGTCGTTGGCATGGGTATGGTGCGCCTGGACGAAGAGGCACAAAAGTCTAGCGGCAGTGAGTATGCCGTTGCGGTATACGTTCGCCATAAGGTTCCTGAAGATGAACTTTCACCTGAAGAGGCAATTCCTCAACAATTGGAAATCAAAGTGCGTGGCGGGGTTATTCAGGTGCCGACGAAAGTGATCGAACAAGGGGAAGTGTCATTAGAAGCGCCTGATGAGGAACCGCTCGACTCAGGTGATAAAGAGCCAAAGGATTCCATCGGCAAAGAATCGCTTTGAACACCATCTACCTCGATATTTCTATCCCCCGCATCCTGCTCACGCGCCTGCTCGGCCGTTTCTCTACCGCCGCCTATTTCGCCTCCACCTCACCGCTGCACTTCGATGCCCTTCCCGATCCCGCCTTGCCCGCAGACAATTGGGTACGCGTGCGCAATCGCATGTGTGGCATTTGCGGCAGCGACCTGCACCAGCTCTTCGTCGATGCCGGCCTGGACGTGGCCCCGGTCGCCTTGCCGGCCCATAAGCGCATTTACCTGGGGCACGAGATGGTGGGCGAAATTGTGGAGATGGGTCCCAAAGTTTTCCAGTTTCAACCTGGCCAGCGAGTCGTGCGCTGGGGTCGCGCCGACGACTGCCTCGCCCGCGGGCGGACAGAACTTTGCCCACCCTGCCAGCGGGGCCATCGCGTCCTTTGCCAGCACGCTTCCGAACCTCGCCAGCATACGCCGCTTGGCGGGGGCTTTGGTGACAGCTTCATCACGCCCGCCGCCACCTTGTTACCCGTGCCCGACGAGTTGAGCGACGAACAAGCGATTTTCACCGAACCCTTGGCCGTGGCCATTCACGCCGCTAACCGGCGGCCCGCCCAGTCTGGCGAGCAGATCCTCGTCCTCGGCGTAGGCACCATCGGCTTCCTGCTCATCCAAACCATTCGCGTCTTGCAGCCTGATTGTCAGATTACGGCCGTAGCCCAATTCCCCTGGCAAGCGCGCATCGCCCGCCAACTGGGGGCGGATCGTACCATATCCACCTCGGAAACAACTTATGAAACCGTCACTGAACTCACGTCTTCAGCGCTATACGAAGGCCGCTCTGGCAACCAGATGATCATCGGCGGGTTTGATGCCATCTTCGACTGTGTTGGCATTCCCCAGACACTAAACGATGCCCTGCGCTGGACGCGCGCCAACGGCACCGTCGTCCTCGTCGGCGTTAATCTGCATCGCATGAAAATCGACCTCACGCCAGTCTGGCACCAGGAAGTAGACCTGATCGGGGCCATCGGCCACGACATAGTCAACTGGCAAGGCGAACAGATCTCCACCTTTGACCTGGCCATGCGCTGGATGTCACAAGAGCAAATCAAGACAGAGCCATTGCTGACCCACCGTTTCCCATTGCACCAGTACCGCAAAGCATTTGACACGGCCCTCAACAAAACCGCCACCCAATCCATCAAAGTAGCCTTCGACCTCTAACCCAGCACATGGCACCCTACCCCGCACAAAATCACACAGCCATACGATAATCAAGCCATCCATCCACCGCCCACCACATATTTTCCACATATTTTCCACATATTTATTAACATGTTTTCAACATGTTTGTCTCCCTAGACGCAGAATTCATTCTGCGCGTCCGGCTAACCACCTTCATCCTTCTACGCATCCGGCAGCCAAACGCCTAACAACGCCATCCACAATGAGCTTGCTCCCTTTATCGCGCAACGTGGACTGACGGCCGTCGAGCATCTGCGCTGCTTTCCAAAGTCAAACAAAGCAAAACCCTCCTGCCGGACAGACATAGGTGTCAGGCGTCAGGGGTCAGGTCACCTGATTCCTGATACCTCTAAATTGACAGCTCCGCCCAACAAACGATAATAGGCTCAGATCTATCTGAGCAAACAGCGATTAGCTGATAGCTGGCAACTTCCAAGGAGGAAAATCAATGAACATCGTCTTATGGATTTTACAAATTTTGTTGGGCCTCTACTTCCTGGCAATTGGCGTCATGCACTTTATCGTGCCCCCGGGATTGCCGGCGCAGATGAGCTGGATGTACGACTTGCCGACCTGGCTGCATTGGATAAGCGGCACGGCCGAAATCCTGGGTGGGCTCGGGCTGATTTTGCCTGGCCTGACCAAAATTCAAACCCGTCTCACGCCATTGGCCGCATTAGGTCTGGTCCTGGTGATGGTTGGTGCCATCATTTATCACCTTACACGCGGTGAGGTCCAGAACTTGGTTACGAATTTGATCTTGACCGCGCTTCTGCTGTTTATCTATTTCGGCCGTACGCGTCTGGCGCCTTTAGCTGACCAAAAATAACAAGAATAAGGAGTCAGGAGACCCCTAACTCCTGACTCCCTTTTCGCAATGACCGGCTCCGAACTTCTGACCCTCATCAGCTGCCTTAAGAGAAATTAATTCCTTGCAATTGTTCAAGTTTCAGCAAGCGCGCCGACCCCCACTTTTTCAAAATACGCGCGCTGCTGACCAGGTTGGCCAACAGGATAGAGACAAGGGGACAGCATTATCATTGGCGACATCAAAGACAGCTCGAATTTAGCAATTGGGTACGATGCTCAGGCATGCGAATTCAACGACGATTCAGCACTGTAATAGCCCACCAGACTTAAGCAGAATCCCGATCTTGGAATTTAGTGCCCAATATCGTCTTGGCTGAGAAGAATCGCCACCAATCCAGCTTTTCGAGTTCTGCGACCTTCTTCTGATATGTCTCCATATCCGGATGTACCGCAACGCCCCAATCATAAATCTCTTCATCTGCCCAACGCGAATTGCACATGACAAGCCACTCTACACCTGCTTGCTCATCAATTTCCATCACCTTGGACCACAAGCTCTCCTGCTCTTCCTTCGAAAGCTGGTACCACGCTTCAGTCCAGCCTTTTCCGAGTACGAGTAAATAGACGGGTTCTGACATGATATTCTCCTTTCAAATGGTAGAGACAATGATTCACCCCAGGAAATTGACGGCTCAACAATCTCGAACTACTTCATCCGGTTAGCAGCGATGAGCCGCCGCAAATACATTGTAGCAGATCAAGGCAAAAGGCACCGATTTTGTCATTCCGTCTATCCAGACCCACTGACAATCATTCCAGGGGTCGCCCCAGTATGCTGTCCATTTTTCAGCACGCGGGCCCCATTAACCCACACATCCTGCACCCCAACCGATAGCTGGTGCGGTGCGGCAAAAGTGGCGCGGTCGCCAATCCGCTGCGGGTCGAAGAGCACAAGATCAGCATACAGTCCCTCGCGCAAGAGCCCCCGGTCGCGCAGACCCAGGCGAGCCGCTACGGCCGAACTCATCTTGCGCACCGCCTCTTCCAGCGTTAACAGTTTTTCTTCTCTCACGTATTTGCCTAAGACGCGGGGATAAGTGCCGTAAGAGCGCGGATGGACGGGCGGTCCCGCTTCAGCCCAGGCGGGATCGTAGCCGCCGGCATCAGTGGAAATCTTAATCCACGGCAGCCGCAATTGTCGCTTGATATTTTCTTCCTGCATGGCCAAATAAATAGTGAAGATGAGTAAAGGGTTGTCCTCCTGGCCCACGTGCTGCTCTTCAGAGAGCAAGAGATCCATCACCGTATCCACCCACTCCTGCTTACGACTGGCGGCGATTTCGGCCAGCGGCTTGCCTGCCAACTGCCTATGATCCGGGTTTTTGAAATCAAGGGGGATCACCCCCTCCGGGCCGCAATATTCGCCCATCGCTTCCCAGCCACCGCTGGGTTTGAGCACTTCGCGGCGAATTTTCTGCCGTATCACAGGGTCGTGTAAGTTGCTGAAGAGTTTCCCACCGCTGGATGCCCAGGGCGGCAGGATGGCTGCCAGGGTTGTACCGCCTCCAATATAGGGGTACATGCCCGCCGTAACGTCCAGCCCTGCAGCGCGAGCCTGGTCTATTCTTTCGATGACCGCCGCCATTTTGCTCCAATTGCGCTTGCCCGCCGCTTTGAGATGGTATATTTCGACAGGCAGCTTCGCTTGACGGCCGATTTCCAGCGCTTCTTCAATGGCCGCCAAGATATCGTCAGATTCTGAACGAATGTGGCTGATATACAGCCCATTGTATTGGCCTACCACCTTGCTGGTTGCTACCAGTTCTTCGAAGGTTGTATAGGCGTCCGGCGGGTAGATCAGCGCCCGGGCGATACCAAAGGCCCCTTCTTCCATGGCCTGCGCCGTTAACTTCTCCATGGCGGCCAGTTCGGCCGCCGTTGGCGGTCCCATTTCCATCCCTTTTACATTTTGGCGCAAGGTCCAGCCCCCCAGAAAAGAGCCAATATTGGGGGAAACGCCATGATCAATCATCGCTTCCAACCAATCCCGAAAGCAGCCCCAGGTTTTCACACGCTCGTACCACTCCGGGCCCGGTTGGCCA
>JAACFF010000242.1 GCA_009937635.1 Chloroflexota bacterium | reverse complement strand
GCCATGTACAGCGCGCCTGGAGAAGATGGTATCCGTCTCCTCGACGCACCGGCAACCAGCCCGTTTTCCAGGTCGAACCGCTCTCCTTCAGGCGGTGTGGGGCTTGTCTCTACCACATTAGATTACCTTCGTTTCGCGCAGATGCTGCTCGATGATGGTAAATTTGAAGGTGTGCGTTTGCTGAGTCGCGAGACGGTTCAGATGATGACGTCTAACCAGCTACCCAACGAACTGCTGCCCATCGCTTTTGGTACGAATTCGTGGTCAGGTATTGGCTACGGTTTGGGATTTGGTGTAAACATCGGTGCGAACCAAACAAGGACCCAGGGATCTAAAGGCCCGTTCATGTGGCTAGGCCATGCCGGAACGTATTTCTGGGTAGACCCAAACGAGGCGCTAATTGGCCTCATCATGCCCCAGGCGCTGCATCATGGTGGATATCAGTACCCGCTGCGAGAGATAGCCAGCGAGGCGGTTGTTGATTGACGATCCTCGCCGGACTAATTGGAACTCGAGAATATGAGGGTCTCACTTATATTTGCCATTTTGTGGTCTTGACAATGGGGGTCACTTTATACGGGTGATACGGTAAAACCTGGATAGGTTGTGTTACGGTGAAGGAGTACAACCTGGAAAGGTTGTGTTACGGTGAAGGGGCATGTCTCTTATTTTGACCGGCGGAAGATCTGTCCGCCCGGGGGGAGCGTGGTTCGCAGTGTGGTGCGACGGGATGGAAAGGAGCTGGATGAACTCTTGCTGAAGTGCAAAAGCTGCGGCGAAGAAGTGGTTGTCGAGGTAGATTGCGAGGGTTACAAATAAGCGATGAGATTCCGATCCAGGACGGCCGTACTCCCAGCGAAGCGCAAAAGCAACTTATTGCGCTGTTCCAAGAGCTGGAGAAAGGACAGCTTGACGTGCTCGATGGGGCGAACAAGCGAATTATCGAATTGACGACGGCGCTGCTTGGCTTGCTGTTTGCCGTTGCCGCTTTCGGTAAGGATTTCCCACCCCCTTATTTGCAACCCGCTTTGCCTAAGGTCCTGGCCATCGCTGCCCTGGTTGTCTACCTGCTGGCAATGATCTGCGCTTTCATTGGTCTGCAACCTAAAGAGTATGACAAATACGACCACAACCTGACCGAAATGCGTGAAGAATTAAGGAAGATCATTCAGTACAAATCGAGAGGATTCCAGGCGGCAAGTGGGCTGTTCGTGCTGGGCTGCTTGCTGTTGGTGGCCTTGTTGATTGCGGTTATTTTGATGTGAGAGAAGCGTGGCGAGTTGCGAGTGGCGCGGGGTGCCGGGTGCAGCTTGACGTCTGGAGCTGAGTTCAATATATTATGGGAACTGATGCCCTTGAATTGGCAGGCGTTTTTGGCCTGATATTTCTAATGCAGTAGGGAGGAAGGGAATGAACGAGATGCCTTATAAGCAATTGGCTGAGCGATTGGATGCGCTGCCAAATGGGTATCCGGCTACGGCCGATGGAGTTGAGCTGCGGTTATTGGCTACATTGTTTAGCGAGGCGGAGGCGGCGTTGGCGGCGCAGTTGAAGTTTCCTTTGGAGACGGCCGAAAAGATCGCCGAGCGAACGGGCGGGGATGAACAGGAAGTCCGCAAACTGTTGAAGGATATGGCGCGGCGGGCGTTGATCCGCATGGGGCGAACGGATGGCGGTATAGGCTATGGCCTGATGCCCTTTGTGGTGGGGATCTACGAGGGGTTGTTGGGCCAAATCAGCGCCGAACAGGCGCAGCTTTTTGAAGATTACTATATGAGCGCTTTCGGCCAGATGTTGGCTCTGGAGCCGCAAGTGCACCGCGTTGTGCCTATCAACGAAAGCGTGCAAGTGGACATGGAAATTCATCCTTATGAAAGCGCCACGGACATCGTCAATGAAGCGCATGCCTGGGGCGTGATTGATTGTATTTGCCGTAAGCAAAAGGCGCAGATCGGGGATCCGTGTGATCATCCTGTTGACGTTTGCTTGATACTAAACAAACGGCCGAATGTCTTTGACGATCACGAAAATATCCGCGCTCTGTCGCATGAAGAAGCGTTGGCCACCTTGCAGCGCTCGGCCGATGCGGGGCTGGTGCATTCGGTGAGCAACAACCAGCGCGGCACGCACTATATTTGCAACTGCTGCACTTGCTCTTGCGGTATTCTGCGCGGCATGGCCGACTTAGGCATCGCCAACGCCGTGGCCCGCTCAGCCTTTGTCAACACCGTGGACGAATCACTGTGCCTGGGCTGTGAGGATTGCCTGGAATATTGCCAATTTGATGCTCTGGCTTTGAATGAAGATTTTGTGATGCAGGTCGATCGACTGCGCTGCGTGGGGTGTGGGGTCTGTGTACCTTCTTGCCTCGACGAAGCGCTGAGCCTGGTACGCCGTCCAAAGGAAGAGGTGAAAGCGCCTCCGGCGACGATATTGGATTGGGGGATGGAGCGGGCGATGGTACGAGGGGTAGATTTGAGGGAGATTTTGTAAACAGTCAACGATTAACTAGTCAGGGCTCCATTGGTGGCGGACGACCATGCGGAAGATGTCGGATTCGGTGATGATGCCGCAGATACGGCCGTTTTCGTCGACGACGGGTAGACCGCTGATGCGTTTGTCGAGCATGATCTGGGCGGCTTCGCCGATCGTTTGTTGGCGGTGAACGGTCGTGGGATCAGAGGTCATGATCCTATCCACCGTCAAATTGGATAATAAGTAATTTCTCTCCCAGATGCTGAGGGAGGTAGCAGGGGAAGGCTGGGCGGCGCGCATGTCGCCGAGGGTAATGATGCCCTGCAGGTTCCCGTCATCGTCCACGACGGGTAAGCGGCGTATCTCATCGGAGACCATGAGTTGGTGCGCCTCGGGTATACCAGTGTCTGGTTTTACGGTGGTCACTTGGGTGGACATCCAGTCTTGAACGCGTTCTTGTTTCATAATTAGTCTCGTATTTGAAAAGTATGGTAGTCGAATAGTCTGGTGCTCAGGTGGTCGTGTTGTTGGTTGCCTTGTTAGGCAGGTATGGATTCTGGTTCTTCTACTGTTTCGATTACGTCGAAGGTCAAGGTTTGATCACGGCCGTCAACGACAACATGGTCACCATCGCGGATGTCTCCTTCGATGAGTTTAAGGGCCAGAGGGTCGATGATGCGGCGCTGCAGGACGCGTTTGAGGGGCCGCGCTCCGTAGACGGGATCGTAACCTTCGTCGACCAGTAAATTCGTGGCCGCATCGGTGAGGGCCACGGTCACGTGCCGCCTGGCCAGCAAGGCACGCACTTGCTCGAGCTGAATGTTGAGGATTTCGTGCAACTGCTCTTTACCCAGGCGATGGAAGATCACGGTCTCGTCAACCCGATTGAGAAACTCGGGCCGGAAGTGATTGCGCAAGGCGGTGAGGGCGCCATCTCGCATTTGTTCTTCACCCACCATCTCCATGATGTGCTGGCTGCCGATGTTGCTGGTCATGATGATCACGGTATTACGAAAATCGACGGTGCGGCCTTGCCCATCGGTCAAACGGCCGTCGTCGAGCACCTGCAAGAAGACATTAAATACCTCGGGATGGGCTTTTTCGATTTCGTCGAAGAGCACTACGGAATACGGCCGTCTGCGCACCGCTTCGGTTAACTGACCGCCTTCATCGTAGCCGACGTAGCCGGGAGGCGCGCCGAGCAAGCGGGCGACGGTGTGCCGTTCCTGATACTCACTCATATCGATGCGCACCATGCTGCGTTCGTCGTCGAAAAGAAACTCGGCCAGGGCACGGGCCAACTCTGTCTTGCCCACGCCAGTCGGGCCCAAAAAGATGAAGGAACCAATGGGCCGGTCGGGATCTTGTAAGCCGGACCGGCTGCGGCGCACGGCGGCGGAGACGGCTTGGATGGCCTCGTCCTGGCCAACGACGCGCAGGTGGAGGCGCGCTTCCATGTGGATCAGTTTTTCTACTTCCCCTTCAAGCAGCTTGGTGGCGGGAATGCCGGTCCATTTGCTGACGATTTGGGCCACTTCTTCGGAGTCCACTTCTTCCTTGAGCATGGCTCCACCTTGCTGCACATTGTTCAACTGGGCTTCCGCCGCGCTTAGTTCTTCTTCCAGCTCGCTCATCCGGCCGTACTGCAGCTCCGAGGCTTTCTGGTAATCATAATCGCGCTGCGCCTGCTCAATCTGGACGCGGATCTGGTCCATTTCTTCCTTGATATTTTGCACGCTTTGGATGACGTCTTTTTCCGTCTGCCATTGGGTCGAAAGTTGGGTGCTTTTTTCCTTGAGATTGGCAAGCTCTTCTTCCAGCTTCTGCAGGCGCTCCTTGCTGGCCTTATCTTTCTCTTTTTTCAGCGCTTCCCGTTCAATTTCCAGCTGCATGATGTCACGGTCGACGGCATCCAGATCGACCGGCTTGCTGTCGATCTCCATGCGCAGGCGGCTGGCGGCTTCGTCGATGAGGTCGATGGCTTTGTCAGGTAGAAAACGGTCGGTGATATAACGGTCGCTCAAGGTGGCGGCGGCGATGGTCGCGCCGTCGGTGATGCGCACCCCATGATGCACTTCGTAGCGCTCTTTCAGGCCACGCAAAATGCTGATTGTATCTTCGACGCTGGGTTCTTCGATGAAAACAGGCTGGAAACGGCGTTCCAAGGCGGCGTCTTTTTCGATATGCTTGCGGTATTCGTCAAGGGTGGTGGCTCCAATGGCGTGCAACTCGCCACGGGCCAGCATCGGTTTGAGCATATTGCTGGCGTCCATGGAGCCTTCGGCGGCTCCAGCGCCGACAAGGGTGTGCATTTCGTCGATGAAGAGGATGATTTGCCCTTCCGCTTCCTGGATCTCCTTGAGCACGGCTTTTAACCGTTCTTCAAACTCGCCACGAAATTTGGCTCCGGCGACCAGCGCGCCCAGGTCCAGGGAGACGAGCCGCTTTTCCTTTAGGCCTTGGGGTACATCACGGTTGACAATGCGCTGGGCCAGGCCTTCGGCAATGGCAGTTTTGCCCACGCCTGGCTCGCCGATGAGGACGGGATTGTTCTTCGTGCGCCTGCTGAGGATCTGGATCACGCGCCGGATCTCTTCATCACGACCGATGACGGGATCGAGCTTGCCTTTGCGCGCTTCCTGGGTCAGGTCTCGGCCGTATTTGGCCAGCGCTTCATACTGCGTTTCCGGGTTCTGGCTGGTGACGCGGATCGAGCCGCGCACGCTGGCCAGGGCCTGCATAATACTGTTGTAATCGATGCCGTGGCGGGAGAGCAGGTCGCGAATGCGCTGCGGCGCTTTGGGTTGGGCCATGGCCATCAGCAGATGTTCGGTGGAGGTGTAATCGTCCTTCATCTGGCCGGAAATCTCTTCCGCTTCATTGAGCACGTTGACCAGGTCACGGCCGATTCCGACCTTGACCGATGGGCCACTGGCCCGGGACATCTTGTTAAGGGCCTGGTCGATGCTGTTCAGCAGCAGGCTGCTGTCGGCGCCGATACGTTTGATGATGGAGGGAACGACACCTCCCTCTTGCGTCACTAGAGCGGACAATAAATGCTCCGGTTCGGTAGAGGGATGGGTCATTTTCTGGGCCAGGCTCTGGGCTTCCATCACGGATTCTTGAGCCATTTGGGTGAATTTATCTAGTCGCATGGTTAGTCTAGTAGTCCTGTGGTTGTTAGTCTGGTTGGCTGCGAAGGGCTTGCCATTGGGCCAGGAGTTGTTTTTCTTCCTCGCTGAGGTCTTGGGGCAGGAGCACTTTTATTTTGGCGTAGAGATCGCCACGTTCTTCGGGTGCGCGTAGTTTGGGCATGCCAAGGCCGCGCAGGCGAAATTGTTTGTCGTTGGAGGTTTCTGCTGGTATGGTGAGGCTCACGGTACGGTCGAGGGTGCTGACTTCTGCCTTGCCGCCTAACAGGGCGGTGAAGAGGTCAATGCGTACGGTGACTCTCAGGTCGTCGCCATCGCGCTCGTACGAGGGGTGGGGGGCAACTTTGATGCGTAGGTATAGATTACCGGCTTCTGCCCCGCCAATACTAGGTTGGCCGTGACCCTTCAAGCGCACCTTGGAACCGGTCTTCACGCCGGGGGGGATTTTGGGCTCGATGGTACGGCCGTCTTCCCACTGCAGTTTTCTGGTAGTGCCTAAAAAGGCTTCTTCCAGGGAAATCTCCACCTCATGCTCGATGTCTTGACCGCGCTGGGCGAAGGATTGGCTGGAGCCAAAACCACCTGATGTGCGCCGCCCACCCATACCGCCAAATAAGGTTTCAAAGAAACTGGAGAATCCACCGGCCGACGCGCCGCGACCAAACATTTGCTCGAATTCTTCTGGGGAGACGGTGCGTGTGCCGCCGCGACCACCCGAGCCCGAGGCCCAATTGGCCCAATTGAAGTCTTGAGCTCGCCCACCGGCGCGCTCGAACTGCTGCCATTCCGAACCGAAACGATCGTATTTCTGGCGCTTTTCTTCATCGGAAAGCACTTCGTAAGCTTCGTTAATATCTTTAAATTTATTTTCGGCGGCATTGTCATCTGGATTCACATCCGGATGGAATTTGCGCGCTAATTTGCGGTAGGACTTTTTGATTTCATCGGCCGAGGCTTTTTTGCCAACTCCGAGAATCTTGTAGTAATCTTTATAATCCATTCCCGTTCCTTTTACAGGTATCGTTCAACGCCGGCGTGTGCAAAATTCCGATAATTTGTAGATATCGGATTTCAGACAGGCCGGACTTATATAAACGTATCAATATTGTGTGTGATCTTGCTCAGAATCGAGTAAGATGATCATAAGAAGAGTGTAGGAGGATGTTGGGTAATGCGCAAGATTATGGGTGCGGCTGTGAATGTTGACGAGTATCTAATAAAGTTGGGGTAGTCTTCTGGTCTGGTACTCTTCAGCATCAAATATTTCGCAGATGACCCAGATGAAGAGAATTAGATTTCTGGGGAGATAATTACAGGCAGCCAATGTATTTTGGCAAGAAGCGTGGCGAAAATTCTAGGATAGATTTGGAATTATGAGTAAAAAGGTTATTGAAGTTAATCAGGCGAGTTTTCAACGAGATGTGATTCAAAGAAGTTTTCAAGAGCCGGTGTTGGTCGATTTTTGGGCGCCGTGGTGCGGCCCTTGTCGCATGCTTGGACCCGTGCTGGAACGGGTCGCTAGCGAAGCGGATAGTGGCTTTGTGCTGGCTAAGCTCAACTCTGATCAAAACCCAGCTTTGACGCAGCAGTTTGGCATTCAAGGCATTCCAGCGGTAAAGGCTTTTGCGAACGGCCGTGTCGTTGACGAATTTGTGGGCGCGCAGCCGGAGCCGATGGTGCGGCAATTTGTTGGGCGGGTTAAGTCGGGTTTTAAACCGGCTACGGCTTCGTCGTCTGCGAAACGGCCGCAGCAGCCCACGGATCCGGCAGCCAGGTTAAAACAAGCGCGACAACTGCTGAGCCAGGGTAGCGGATGCAAAGCTCAAAACTTGCTGGAGAATTTCCCTGCGGGTTCCCAGGCAGAGGAAGCGGGACAGCTATTGCTTCTGGCAAGCTTTATGTGCAGTGGGGGCCAGGAGCTGGGTGGAAGCGCCGATGTGCAGGCGCTGTATGGCCAGGCCGCGTCGGCGATGCAAAGACGTGAAGCGTCGGCCGCGCTGTACAATTTGTTGGTGGCGTTGAACCAGGAGCCGGATGGCAGAAAGGACAGAACTCGCGGGGTTATGCAAGCTATTTTCGTTTTACTGGGCGAAAACGATGTGGTGGTGCAGCAGTACCGGTCGTTGGTATAGAGGGAAAACAATCAACAATCAACAGCTAACAATCAACGATGTCAAGTCCTGAACCAGCGATTATAGACTGAATTTGGAGGGGTATTCAATGAAAACTATTGGACTGCTTGGAGGGATGAGCTGGGAAAGCACGGAGCTTTACTATCGCTGGATCAATGAAGGCGTAAAGCGGAAACTGGGGGGGGTGCATTCGGCGCCGATCGCCCTGGTTAGTGTCGATTTTGAAGAGATTGAGGCGCTGCAACACAACGGGCAATGGGAAAAGGCGGGTGCGCTCCTGGCTGAAGCCGCGCAACAGGTTGAAGCGGCAGGGGCGGATTTCCTGCTCATCTGCACGAATACGATGCACAAAGTAGCGCCACAGATTGAGCGTGCGATTGGCATCCCGCTCTTGCATATTGCGGATGCGACGGCCGAACGCATCAAAGAAGAGGGGATGCGCACGGTTGGCTTGTTGGGCACGAATTTCACGATGGAGCAAGCATTTTATAGAGGCCGGCTGGAGAAGGCGCATGACTTGAAGGTAATTGTACCGTCTGAAGCGGACCGGCAAATTGTGCATCGCGTGATTTACAAGGAGTTGGTGTTAGGGATCGTAAAAGAGGAATCACGCCATGAATATCTAGCTATCATGGAGAAAATGCGGGAAGCTGGGGCCGAGGGGATCATCGAAGGGTGTACTGAGATTGTGATGCTGGTTCAGCAGGAGCATACGGACATTCCCCTGTTTGACACCACGGCGATACACGCCGAAGCCGCGGTGCTCAAGGCTTTGGAGATGTAGTGTAGTTATGAAGAGATGTGCTTTCCTGACGATGGACAATCTTGACGGGTTCGTAAGCGATGACGAACTGGCAATCGAACCTCTGTCCGCATTGGGCTGGCATACTGAGTTGATCTCCTGGCGGCAAACGGCCGTGCCTTGGAGCAGCTTCGATGCGGTGGTCATTCGCACGACCTGGGACTATCAAAATGATGTCCAGACTTTTCTAGCGGTTCTTGCAGAAATCGACCGTACGACGCGGCTCGAGAATAGCTTGAGCGTGGTTCGGTGGAATATGCACAAGCGCTACTTGCGTGATTTGGAGCAGCAAGGAATAGGTATCGTGCCCACCCTGTGGGGGCAGGCCTTATCTCGTGAGCGTCTGCGAGCACTTTTCGCAGAACTGCAGGTTGAGGAAGTGGTGATCAAACCGGCAATTGGCGCTAATGCTGATGACACTTTCCGCCTTGCGCGGTCGGCCAGTGGCGAGGTGTTTGCTGAAGTGGAAGGTGTATTTAAGAACAGAGCATTTATGGCCCAACCCTTTGTGCCTGGGATTGTCGAGGAGGGTGAATTCTCGTTATTCTTCTTCAACGGTGAATTTAGCCATGCGATTATTAAGTCACCTAAAGTGGAGGATTTCCGCGTTCAAGAGGAGCACGGC
>JAACFF010000241.1 GCA_009937635.1 Chloroflexota bacterium | reverse complement strand
TACAGGCTTACTTGTTTTGATGGTTGATGCTATGGTCGGTCTCCTGACCGCGCCACAATTCACCCCGCAGAACATTATTGACTGCACTTAGTTCCACATCCAATTATTCACTTGCAAAGCGTAATCAGCAGAACACTTGACAAAGCTCAAAGATAGTAGAAGATTTAGGGTATGCAAGCTTGACTGTTCGGACAATTCCCATGGATCACGAACAGATCAAAAACCAAAGCACCTTAGAGGAGTATTCGATGCTAATCAAAGGACGTATGTCTTCCCCAGTAATTACCGTTGAACCGAATTTGCCAATTATGGATGCTCTTGACTTAATGAAAAATAAGGGCATTCGCCGCACGCCGGTCATGAAGGATGGCAAGCTTATCGGTATCATTTCTGATAAGGACCTCTTGAATGCCGCCCCATCTGATGCCACATCACTTAGTGTGTGGGAATTGAACTATCTACTTGGCAAGATTACCGTTGGCGAAATTATGACCAAGGATGTAATAACAGTCACCGAGGACACGCCTATCGAAGAGGCCGCCTACCTGATGGCGGCCAATAAAATCGGCGGTTTGCCGGTTATGTCCAATAGCCACCTGGTTGGGTTGATCACGGAAACAGATCTGTTCCGCGTTTTCTTGGAACTCATGGGCGCGCAGCAAGATGGCGTGCGTGTCACAGTTCTGGTTCCGGATGTAGTTGGCGAATTGGACGTATTAACCCATGCCATCGCCGACGCCGGCGGCGAATTTATTGCCTTGAGCCAGTTTTCCGGTGACACCAGCACCGATCGCGTCGTCACTTTTAAAGTCAGAGGAATGGACGAAGCGTTGGTGCAAGAGAAAATCGCGCCTTATATTGATAAGATGCTCGACATTCGCACTTGCTGTTACTGATATTGCATGTGGTACGTGTTTGGAACCGCGTGCTTTTGGGCGCCTGCCGTGGTTTAGATTATGATCCTGGTAACGGGCGCCACCGGATTCATTGGCCGTTCGCTCACCAATGCCTTAACTCTAGACAGCTATGAATGGCGCCCTTATGAGGGTCGTATCAACGCTCCGAAGTCGTTGCGGGATCAACTCACGGGCATTGATTTTGTTTTTCACCTGGCCGGATCTGAATCGCGTGGGAGAGTGCGCCTGCTGCGCCACGTAGACATTGAGGGTACTGAGCGTTTGCTAGAGGAAGCGCTCTATGCTGGCGTGAAACAGCTTGTTTTCCCTAGCCGCATTGGAGCAGATGCTAATTCTGTACACCCACTGCTAAGAGCGAAGGGGGAAATTGAACGGCTGGTTCGCAATAGCGGTATTCCCTATACCATCCTGCGCACCAGTACACTGTTTGGATTGGGCGACCGCTTCACCGAAATCATTCTTGGGCTGGCTCTATGGAGTTGGCCTTTTGTGTGGCTCCCTGGAGCCGGAACCGTTGCCATGCAACCGCTCTGGGTCGAAGATTATGCTCGTTGCCTGATGGCTTGTCTCAAAAAACCGGACTTAAAAAACCAGACCATCACCCTGGCAGGAGATGAGCGCTTTCGCTACCGGGAGCTGGTAATCCAAATCCTGACAGTAGAAGGCGTAAGAAGACGATATACTAAGTTACCTCTAGCCCTGCTACGGCCGTCCGCCGGGTTCTTTTTTTCTTGGTGGCGCTGGCCTGCCGTCAGTCGATTCTTCGTGGATAGGTTCTTTGTGCCGGAAGTTACTGAACTTGATTCGGTGCGTCGCTACTTCGGGTTCCGCCCCATGCGCCTGGGCGAAACAATGGCCTATTTGCACCGCCCGGGGATGCGGTGGCGTCTGTTTCGCCGTTGAATAAGCGATTAGCCTGTTTTTTGCTATACTCGGGCGTCACGGACAGTGCCAGATGCTCTCCGTAGCAGCATCCGACGCATATATTGGAGACAACCATGACAAAACTCATTACTATCGAAAACATCGACAGCCACGACGGCGAACGCGTAAGCGTGCAAGGTTGGTTATATGCCAGTACCCGTAAGGGCAAGCTCGTGTTTGTACGTTTACGCGACGGAACAGGCATTGTTCAAGGTGTAGCCTATCGTCCCGAAGTAGGCGACGAACTATTTGAATTGCTGAAGCGACTTGGTCAAGAGTCTTCGCTCGTCATCAGCGGAACAATCCGTGCCAACAGCCGTGCGCCAGGATACCCTGGCGGCTATGAGATTGGCATAGAAGAAGTTGAAGTCTTGCAGGATGCCATAGATTATCCAATCACACCCAAAGAACATGGTGTAGACTTCCTGATGGATCATCGCCACCTGTGGTTGCGATCAAGCAAGCAATGGGCAGTATTACGTGTACGCACCACAGTGAAGCGCGCTATCATTGATTTCCTCGATAACAATGGTTACCTAAATATTGACACACCCATAATTACCCCTTCCGCTGCCGAAGGAACCAGCTCACTCTTCGAAGTTGACTACTTTGACGAAAAGGCATACCTGGCTCAGACAGGCCAGCTTTATAACGAAGCCGACATCATGGCCTTTGGCAAAGTCTACTGCTTTGGCCCAACCTTCCGAGCTGAGAAATCTAAAACCCGTCGCCATCTCACTGAATTTTGGATGGTCGAGCCTGAAATGGCTTTCTTCGATCTGGATGATTTGATGGACTTTGAAGAGGAATTTGTCAGCTATATAGTGCGCACAACTTTAGAAAAACGGAGGTCAGAATTGGAGTTGTTGGAGAGGGACATGAGCTTGCTGGAAAATGTAAAGCCACCCTTCCCTCGTATCAGCTATGATGAGGCACTGGATTGCATAGCTGCCATCCGAGAAGCCAGCGACGATCCGCAGCTAAAAGAAGAATTGCAGATTGAATGGGGCGATGACTTTGGCTCGCCTCATGAAACGCAGTTGACCAAACAGTTTGATAAACCCGTTTTTGTTTTCGGCTATCCGACGCAGGTCAAGGCCTTCTACATGGAACCGTGGCCAGGGCGTCCGGAGGTATGTAAAAGCGTAGACTTGCTGGCGCCGGAGGGGTATGGTGAAATCACTGGCGGCAGCGAGCGCATGAGCGATCCCGAGGAATTGATCTCGGCTATCCGGCGCCACGATCTACCCCTTGATCAATACCAATGGTACATTGATCTTCGCCGGTATGGCAGCGTACCCCATAGCGGGTTTGGCCTTGGCTTGGAACGCACGGTGGCCTGGATCTGTGGCATCGATCATGTGCGTCAAACGAGCCCTTATCCTCGATCCCTTAACCGCATGCGACCTTAGCTCGCTTTTTCAGTATACCTCATAGGCCAGGTACTCCTTTTCCGGCCATGGCTGTAAACTGAGTGCCTGGCCTTATTAGTGAAAGACCGGCATGCTGATTGGAGAAGGCAACGAACCAGAATCGTAAACGCGTCCTCGTCGTAGCGGTGATCATCGTCCTGATCGCCATCTTATTTGCATTGTTAGTCGATATACAGGCCGTCACCTGGCAGTTAAAGGCAGCGGATATACGGTTTCTGATTGCTGCTTCAATTATGCTACTCTGCGGACTGGCAGCTTACGCGATTCGCTGGCGCGCGCTCCTCGGCAACAAGCCAGGACTGCTGTTTACATTTCATGCCAGCAATATGGGACATGCAGCAAATATCTTGATCCCCCTTCGCGCAGGTGAGGCAGTGCGCATCCTGGTCATGGGCACTGAAAAAACTGTGTCGTTTACGGAAGCGACGACTAGCGTCGTTGTCGAGCGGCTATTTGAGCAACTCATGCGCTTGCTGACCATTGGAGCAGCTATTTTGGTAGGGGTTGGCCTACAATTATCTCCCAGCGCTGTTATTGGCGGAATCGGCTTTTTAGCCCTGGGCTTTGGCGCCATCGCCTGGTTAGTGGGCAATCAGAGTTTCACCCTCGCTAAAGGCTCGCGGCTTTTGGCCAAGTTGCCACGTGTAACAGAAGAAAAAGCGCGCATAGCAATTGCTGATCTCTTGGAAAATCTTGAGGGTGTGTCTAAACCACGGCACTTCGCGCTTATCCTTTTTTGGTCGCTGATCACCTGGGCATTTTTCTGGGCCTTCTTCTACCTGACATTACTCTCGCTGGGAGATGTGTTTCCAACTCAGCAACGAGTGGCCATCTCGCTAGGTGCCATGGCCTTGTCTCCACCGTCAGCCCCTACACAGCCAGGTATCTTCCACGCTTCGATTGTCGTGCCTTTAGCAGCCATCGGCATTGACGCCGAGACGCTCACTGCCTACGCGGTGCTCCTGCACATTCTGGAGATGTTTTGGATGATTGGGCTTGCAATTTGGGGCTTGATCGCCACTGGATCTTCACTTAGATCGCTGCAAGGGTTGTTCAAGTCAGGTAGTTGATCACGGCCGTTTACGCCAGGCCCACAAATGCCGTTTGATCGGATCGCCATCCTTTACTGCCACGTTTGCTCTCCAAAAATCTCCGTTTGGCAATCCCGTTGCATAAGCCTGCACACTATGAATCGTGTAACATGTAAACAGTCCCGGATAAGAGGGTGAATCGATTATCCTCTCTCTCTTTTCATAACCAGACTCTTCGAAGTTGATCTGGTCATGACTGAGCCCTAGCTCTTCGCACAGGCAACGGTAGGCAGCATCAATACTGCTCTCGCCAGGTTTGATCTTCTCTGAGGGTGGCAAATCCCGAGAACGTCGTTGCCCATTGAGGAATTCTTGTTCCGCTTCAAGCAGGATAAGCTCGTTGCGCCTGATGATGATTTGCACAACCTCTACGATTCGCAGTGGTGGCGATGCCTGGAATAAGAGATCCCCTCGCATGTATTCATCCCAAAGATTGGCCACGCTCTTGGCAGCTCCCTTATTCCATACGGCCGTGTCAACACCGATGGCCTTTAGCCAATCTGCCAACTCCTCTACGCTATCAAATTCCTTCGAATGCAACGCCTTGTCACCTTCTTGGCTAAAGATTACGTCTGTCCCTAAGTGAGAGACAAGCTTTCTCTTCGCTGATTTTCCTCAGATTGCAGATATGTTTCGTACCGGGCCAACCCCTTACCAAAGCTCTCACGGCCGAATCCCATACGCACGTGCCCATCTCCATAACCAAGACAACTGCTCGGCAACAGAAGCACGCCTGCTTCCTCAGCGAGATGGTGGCAATAATCCGTCGCCGAAGGTCGGTGCAGGCCTACAAGGGCTACTGAACTGGCTTGTGGTGGACGCCACGTAAATAAATCTGGCCAGCGGCCGAAAAAAGCACCGGCATCGCCAATATTCTGTTCGATGAGTCCTCGGTTTCGTTCTATGAGCTGCTCCCGGGTCTGCAGCGCCGCCAGAGCCAGGTATTCAGTTGGCGCAGGCGGGCAAATGCTGGTGTAAAATTTCCAGTTCATCACCTCCGCCCGTAACACCTCATCGCGGATCACGAGCCAGCCGGCACGCAGACCCGGCAATCCGTAAACTTTGGAAAGCCCTGCCAAAACCAGGCAACGTTCGTACAAATCCGCCATGGAAGGCAACGTTTCAAGACCATTAAGCTCTAGACCACGATACATCTCATCACAAAAGATCCAGGCTTTGTGCTGACGAGCGATTTCTATGATTGACCGGAACTGGTCGAGATCGGGTAAGAAACCGGTCGGATTATGTGGAAAGTTCACCACGATCAACTTTGTCCGCGACGACACCAGGGAGATCAATTGATCGAGATCCAGCTCCCAACGGCCTTCTGCAGGCCGAATCTCCCAGCGGCTTACGTTTCCGCTCACATGCCTCGCCAGATTGAGCAGCGAGTCGTAAGCTGGGGTCAATACGACGACATGATCCCCGGGTTCGAGCAGTGCGCGCATCGCCAGGTAGATCCCTTCCTCAGGCGATCCGAGGATGACAACATGATCGAGAGCTACTGCGGAATAAGTGCCGGCGACCGCCGAACGCAAAACTGGATCGCCCTGTGATTCTGTGTATCCTAACTTTAGCGCGCCTAGATCCGCTTCCGTGCGGCCTGCCATGGTCAGCAATTCGTTAACCGATATCGTTTCACAGTCGGATGCGCAGAGCAAAAATGGCGTGGTGAATTCGTAACGAGCAAAATAATGTTCAATGTCAAATGGGTCGATCTTCATGGGCGGAATCTTATCATGTATTCCAGTTTTTGTGCGAATGGGCTATGATCTTGTGTTATAGCTTCGGAGTCAATATGAGCAGAATTCTATTGTCCGGCCTTATAAACATCGAAACAACCCTACGTGTGGAGAGCTTTCCATTAACCTATGAGCCCGTTCGTTTCCCTTTTTTCGGCATAAAAAGCACGGTCTCTGGCGTAGGCTATAATATCGCCAAGGCAGTGACCACCTTGGGCGACGAAGTTAACTTTCTGTCGATCATCGGTTCTGACTTAGCCGGCGAGTCAGTACGTCTCGCTTTGGATCGCGACGGTATCGGCGGCCAATTCATCGTCGCAGATACACCTCACACGGCTCAGTCCGTGATTATTTACGATCGGGAAGGCCGGCGACAGATCTATACCGACCTTAAGGATATCCAAGAGTGTGCCTATCCGGACGACTTGTTTCAGCAAGCTTTAAGCCGTTGTTCTCTGGCTATTCTTTGTAACATCAACTTCAGCCGCCCCATGCTCACACAAGCGCGCCGTGCCGGCTTACCAGTGGCAACGGATGTCCACACGATTGCCAATATCGAAGATGAATACAATACGGATTTTATGGCCGCGGCGCATATCCTCTTCTTGAGTGATGAACTGCTGCCTGGCAGCCCGGAAGCATTCGTACGGAGGCTGCAAAATCGATACGGCACGGACGTGATTGTCGTCGGCTTGGGTGGCAACGGAGCATTATTAGCTGTCAAAGATGACAACTTCTTGGAAAGAACCACAGCAGTAGCAACGCGCCCTGTTGTCAATACTATCGGAGCCGGTGATGCTCTCTTTTCTTCTTTTGTGCACGTTTATGAACGCACAAGCGATCCCTATGAGGCCATTCGCAAAGCCGTCATATTTGCCTCCTACAAGATTGGAACCACGGGAGCGGCCGAGGGGTTTTTAACGGCAAATCAGCTGGAACGGTTGGTTCGAGAAAAACAGAAGTGATCTAATAACGATAGTTGAGTTTGCATCTCCCAAAATGACGGAATCCACGCAAGGCATCGCTCCAGAAGCTATCACTATCTTAAATACACCGGTACACAGTGTTTCCATGAACCAAACGCTGCATCTCGTGCATAGGTACATGACCGAGCCTGGATTGCACCAGATAGCCACAACCAATCCCGAGTTTGTCATGAGAGCGCAACATGACGACCATTTCCGGCAGGTGCTGCAAGAGGCGGATCTCTGTATTGCAGATGGCGTTGGCCTGATATTGGCCGCTCATTGGTTGGGCACGCCGTTGCCGGAACGCGTACCCGGTTCCGAGCTGGTTTACAAGTTGGCGGAAATGGCAGCCCAAGAAAAGTGGCGTATTTTTCTGCTCGGAGCTGGTCCTGGCGTTGCTGATAAAGCCGCAGCTATATTTCAATCCATGTATCCGCAATTGAAGATAGCCGGCACTTACGCCGGCTCTCCAGATCCATCCGAGAATGAACTGATTACTCAGCTTATCAAAAACAGCCGGGCGGATATACTCTTTGTCGCTTACGGAGCGCCGAATCAAGACAAATGGATTGCACGCAATCGGGAAACATTGCCAACCGTTCGCCTGGCCATTGGTGTGGGGGGATCATTGGACTTTGTAACCGGAAAAACTACGCGCGCGCCGAGCTGGATTCAGAACTTGGGCCTAGAATGGTTGTACCGCCTTCTCCAGGAGCCATGGCGTTGGCGGCGAATGTTAGCACTTCCCCATTTTGCGATTAAGGTCTTGCTCACGCCAAGATCATAATCCAGTTGCCATTTTTGCGTTTCACATCTTACGTCTTACAATTCTCTCCCAGATCGAATTTGTAATTACCCATCGCGATCTGATCAGTATTGAGACCCTATGATCTACGTTGACATCTCGGCGGCCGTTCACTCACGCGCCGGATTAGGCCGTTACAGTGAAGGGTTAGCATCCGCACTACTGGCTAGTCAGCCAGGACAGCACACCCTTTTCTACAACCAGGGGCTTAGTGGCCGCTTTCCATCTTCATTACCTGTCACGAGTCCCCAACGTCGCGTAAACCTTGGCTACAAACCATGGCGGATGGCTGTCCTGCTGGGGCAGAGGAGCCGCATACCTTTTAACCGCCTTGTGCCAGACGCCAAACTCTTTCACAGTACTGAGCACCTTCTTCTACCTCTACGCGGCATCCCTACCGTGTTGACCGTTCATGATCTTATTTACAAGCTGTATCCCGCCTATCACAAAAAACTGAACTACTGGTATTTGAACCAGGCCATGCCACTCTTCTGTAGACGAGCCAGCGCGATCATCGCTGTTTCAGAGGCTACTAAGCAAGATATCGTCAAGTATTACGGCTTGGATCCCTCTAAAGTACATGTGGTGTATGAGGCAGCCTCTTCCCACTTCGAACCGCCGTCTCCGGCCAGGATCGCCCAGGTGCGACAGACATACGATTTACCAAGTCGGTTCCTCGTTCACCTGAGCACCATCGAGCCGCGCAAGAACCTCGACCGGCTGCTTGATGCACTGTTAACTTTACGCCAATCCTTCCCAAACTTGCACCTGGTCCTGGCCGGAGGCAAGGGGTGGCTTTACCAAGACTTTTTTGCGCGAATTGAAGCGGAAGGACTGTCCGATTTTGTCGTCTCCTTGGGATGGGTGCCGGATGAGGACCTGCCCGCCATCCTGGCTGCTGCTGACCTGGCAGTACAACCCAGCCTCTACGAGGGGTTTGGCTTACCTATTCTGGAACACATGGCCAGCGGGCAGGTTGTTGCTGCCAGTAGCTACAGCAGCCATCCGGAAGTTGGTGGAGATGCGGCAGCCTATTTTGATCCAACCGACGTCGATGAAATGACGGCCGTCATCCGGAGATTGCTCCACGATCGCGAAGAGTATCATTATCGTCGAGAACTCGGACTTAAGCAGGCCAGGAAATTCAGTTGGGAGCGAGCTGCACAGGAGACCACGGCCGTTTACGAAAAGCTGCTTGCCAAATAGACACCAATGCGCAAATATCTTAAACCGCAGGCATTAATCCTTCTCCTCCTGCTAATCCCCTTCCTTTATCTTTTAACACTGGCCCAATCTTTAGTCCTTGGCGATCCGACCGAGTACA
>JAACFF010000240.1 GCA_009937635.1 Chloroflexota bacterium | reverse complement strand
GACGAGTAGAAAACTTACTTAAGAATTAGTTATGCGTGGGGCGTGATGGCAAGCCCTTTAGTTTCACTTTTAGAAGAACGATGCACGACAGAACGACACTCTCTTCATCAATAATCGCCGAGCGCTTAGGTCGCTCTGAGATTTTCGGCGATCTCTGCGAGGCGGACCTGCTGGCCATCGCCGAATTTTGCCGCGAGGAGACTTATGACGAAGGCAATCCAGTATTGGTTGAAAGCGAACCGGCGGACAAGTTATACATCATCGAGCGAGGCAAACTTGCCCTGGAAAAGAAAATACAGATTGGCCGACATTCGACACGACGCAACGCTATAATCGGCTATGTGGGACCCGGAGAGATGGCAGGCATCTCCACGTTAGCCTCACCGCATATTTATACAACTTCGGCCGTTTGCATTGAGCCGACGCGCATTATCATGGTAGATGGCGAAATACTGCGTGATTATCTGGAGACACACCCTGCAGCAGGTCTAAAAGTAATGAATACCTTGGCTGTACTCGTCAGCAGCCGTTACCGCGACGCCACCAATACGTTGACCTATTTCCTTTCTATCGTCTCGCACGAGTTGCGCTCACCGCTGGCTGCCATCGAGAATTACCTTCAGATCATGCTGGATGGACTCGCGGGCGATCTTACCACAAAGCAGGAACGTATGATGCGACGTTGCGTATTGCGGCTGATCGATATGCGTGCCTTACTTGGCAATGTAGTGGACCTGGCTCGTATGCGCCCGCAACAGATCCAGGCTGACTTTGAGTGGTTCGATCCAGGCGAAGTTGGCACGGAGTCTATTGAAGATGTGCGACTGGCGGCAGCGGAAAAGGGGATCCGCATCCTAGTCAAGCCACCGCCGCAATTCGAGCCTATCGTAGGTGCACGCCGACGCATACGGCAAGTGTTTACCAACTTGTTAAACAATGCCATAAAATACTCGCCCACAGAAAGCACAGTCTATTTCCGCGCCCGCTACGACGCAGAGAACCTGATCTTCGAAGTGGAGGATGAGGGATCCGGCATTCCACCAGAAGAGTTGCCCCATATCTTCAGCGACTTTTATCGCGCGCGCAATGTTGTCGACACGGAGGGCTCAGGGCTTGGTCTATCCATCGCCAAGAAAATCGTGGAAGCCCACGATGGGCAAATTCTGATCAAGAATCTAGAAACCGAAGGCAGAAGCGGCACCTGTTTCACCGTCCGCATCCCCCGTGATTTGAAGACGCCGGAGATGAGAAGACGGGAGCTGTTGGCAGAGGAAGCGTGATGAGCAGCGTAACCGCAACTAGAGAGCACCACCATTCAGGCACACAACCGTCCCCGGTTGGCGCCGTTATGGTGGTTGGCGGCGGCATTGCCGGGATTCAAGCCGCCCTGGACCTGGCGGATCAGGGCTTCAAGGTTCATCTCGTAGAGAAGAAATCAGCCATTGGCGGGCACATGGCGCAGTTGGATAAAACTTTTCCAACCAACGATTGTGCCATGTGTAATATCAGCCCCAAACTTGTTGGCGCCGGCCGCCACAATAACATAGAGATTCTGACCGATACCGATGTACTCAATGTAACGGGAAAGGCCGGAAATTTTAATGCCACCTTATTCCGCCGGCCGCGCTACGTCGACACCCATAAGTGTATTGGGTGCGGAGATTGTGCAACCGTCTGCCCAGTTTCATTACCAGACCTATATGAAGAGGGCTTAAAAGAACGCAAAGCAGCCTATCGCCAATACGCTCAAGCCGTTCCGAACGCTTATGCAATTGAGAAGCTGGGCAGCGCTCCTTGCCGGGATGCTTGCCCGGCGGGACAACGCGCCCAGGGCTACATTGCGCTCATTGCCGAGGGGCGCTACCGTGAAGCTTTCCGCGTCATTAAAGAGGATAACCCTTTCCCCAGTGTTTGCGGCCGTACCTGCCACCATCCTTGCGAAGGGAAGTGCACGCGCGCCCTGGTGGATGATCCGGTGGGCATAATGGCCCTAAAACGGTTTGTTGTGGATTACGCCCTGGCTTATGGCCGTGAACCGGTAGAGCTCGTACCTCGCACGAGATCTGAATGGGTTGCCGTGGTTGGCGCCGGACCAGCCGGCCTAACTGCAGCCCACGATCTGGCTAAGATGGGCTATGGTGTAACCATATACGAGGCGTTGCCCGTGGCAGGCGGAATGATGCGCGTGGGCATCCCTGCCCATCGCTTGCCTAAAGGTGTACTGCAGCAAGACATCGACGACATTTTGGACCTTGGCGTCGTCCTTAAGACCAATTCACCTATTAAAGATCCAACGACCTTGTTCAAGCAAGGTTACGATGCCGTTTGCCTTGCAACCGGGATTTCATCCCGCGATCACGCTCTCGATCTTGAGGGTGAAGACGCTGATGGGTTCGTTTCGGCCGCTTCCTTCTTGCGCAAGATAAATCTGGGAGAACCGGTCACGATTGGTGATCGCGTGGCAGTGGTGGGTGGTGGGATCACCGCCCTGGATGCGGCAGCGGTTGCACGGCGTTTCGGGGCAGAGGTGTACCTGGCGCTGGATCGTCCGCGTGGCGAATTACCCGCTTACCATTGGGAAGTAGCGGCTGTTGAGACGGAAGGCATCCACCTCTATGAACGTTGCACCGCCACCCGTATTATGACCAGGGATGGGCGGATTACCGGTATAGAGCTGGCTCAAACCGGCAGAGGCATGAAAAAAGATACCCACGGTCACCGGCGGCCGAAAATCGTTGAGGGCACCGAGTTCACCGTCAATGTCGATACGGTCATCGGCACGGTTGGGCAGTTCTCCGATCTCTGTTTCCTTGACTCACACTTTGATGAAATGGCGGTAAACCGTAAAACCCTGGCCAGCGATACCACCGGCTTGTTTGTAGTCGGCGGTCGTAAGACAGGAGCCAGTTATATCATTGATGCTGTCGCTTTAGGTCACCGCGTCGCTACTTCAATCCACCGTTATCTGCAAGGCGAGCCCCAAGACCAACCCCCTACTCCAATCCCTACAGTAGCGAAATCCACCCGTGCGGAAATCGCACAAAGGGTCCAGAGTGGCGAAATCAAGATTCAGAAAAGAATGGAACCCACCTTGCTACCCATGGCGGAACGCGTGACCAGTTTCCGCGAAGTGGTTCTGGGTCTGACGGAACGACAGGCTCGAAGTGAGGCACAACGTTGCCTACAATGTGGCATCTGTTCAGAATGTCTGGCCTGTGTGCACGCTTGCGGCGTCGACGCCATCGACCACGATATGATAGGCCGGGAGGAACAAATCGAAGTTGGCGCAGTGATTCTGGCGCCCGGATATCAGACTTTTCGCTCTGAATTAGTAGAGGAATATGGTTTCGGGCGCTTCCCCAATGTGATCACATCGCTACAATTTGAAAGGTTGCTCTCCGCCTCCGGGCCAACCTTGGGTCACGTACAACGGCCGTCAGACGGGCGCGCGCCGCGCCGCGTGGCCTTCTTACAATGTGTTGGGTCGCGCGATAAGAGCCACGACTACTGTTCGTCCGTCTGTTGCATGTATGCCACGAAAGAAGCAATGATCGCCAAGGAACATGATCCTCAGCTGGAAATCTTTGTCTTCTTTATGGATTTGCGGGCATTTTCCAAGGGGTATTGGCGCTACTTCAAGCGCGCTCGCGACCAATATGGCATTGAGTATATACGCTGTCGCGTCAGCAGCTTAAGCGAAGATCCATTGACACGCAATTTAATATTGGATTATCTAGGCGAGGATGGGAAACTATACCAGCTACGTTTCGACATGGTTGTATTGTCGGTTGGCATGGAAATCTCAGAGTCAGTTCGCCAATTGGGACGTGACTTGGGAGTTGAGTTGGACGAATATGGTTTCTGCTCAACGGTACAGTTTAACCCGGTTGAATCCAGTCGTCCCGGCATTTACGCAGTGGGCCCGTTCCGCGAACCAAAAGATATCCCTGAATCAGTCATGGAAGCAAGCGGGGCCGCAGCGGCCGCTGCCACCCGCATCAGCCCAGCCCGGTTTAGCCAAACCACACAGCTCGAATTCCCACGCGAAAAAGAGGTGAGCGGGCAAGAACCGCGCATCGGTGTGTTTGTCTGTCATTGCGGCTCGAATATCGCCGGATTCTTAAATGTGCCGGCTGTTAGTGAATACGCGGCAACTTTGCCCCACGTGGTTTGCGCCGAGTCTAGTCTTTACACCTGTTCCCAGGACAGCATCAAGCACATCGCCGAAGTGGCCGAAGAGCAAAACTTAAATCGCGTTGTGGTTGCCAGTTGCTCCCCGCTGACGCATGGTCCGCTTTTCCAGGACAGCTTACGCATGGCCGGTTTGAACCCATACCTGTTTGAGATGGCTAATATTCGTAACCATTGCTCCTGGGTCCATTCCGATAATTGGGAAGTGGCGACGGTGAAAGCAAAAGACCTGGTGCGCATGGCCGTCGCTCGTGCAGCTTTGTTGCAGCCGCAGCATACCATCGACGTGCCTGTGCTACAAAGCGCCCTGGTTGTTGGGGGGGGTGTAGCGGGAATGACGGCCGCTTTATCCTTGGCCGAACAAGGCTTTCCAGTTCACCTGGTGGAAAAGGAAGCTGAGCTAGGGGGCAATCTACGCCACATCTTTACCTCCAGCAATGACAAAGACCCACAACAGACCATGCGTCGACTCGTTGATGGGGTGAGCGAAAACACGGCCATCACCGTCCATCTAAACAGCCAAATCGTCAATACCAGCGGTTTCACGGGTAATTTCAGCAGCGCTATCCAGGGATCTGGCAAAAATCGTCACAACATTTTACATGGCGTGACCATCCTGGCTACCGGTGCTCAGGAATTTCGCGGTTCAGATTACGGCTACGGAAACGACCCGCGTATCGTCACCCAACAAGAATTTGAGTTGATGTTGCAGAAGAGAGAGAGGATCTCCGATGTGGTGATGATCCAATGTATCGGCCCTGCTGAACAATTTTGCAGCCGCATTTGCTGTACAGTAGCCCTCAAGAATGCTCTGGCACTGAAGAAAATTAATCCCAATGCTAACGTTGTCATCCTGTACAAAGATATACGCACTTATGGTTTTGGGGAACGACTATACACCAGGGCCCGAGAACAAGGCGTCATTTTCGTGCGCTACGACTCTGACCATAAACCTGGGGTGGAAATCCGCGATCCCCAATCGCCGATCCGCGTTCGTACCTGGGACCCGATCCTACGGCTCCCGTTACAAATTAAATCCGATCTGCTGGTCCTGAGTATGCCTGTCGTGCCCCGACCTGATGTGCATGAGCTCGCTAGGCTTTTCAAGGTCCCGACGGATGCCGACGGCTTTTTCCTGGAAGCTCACGTTAAATTGCGACCGGTAGACTTCAGCACCGATGGCATCTTTATGGCCGGCATGGCCCATTATCCTAAGCTGCTGGACGAGACGATGATCCAGGCGCAGGCGGCCGCTTCGCGCGCGGCAAGGGTGTTGAGTAAGGAAACACTAACAGCTGGCGGCCGTGTGGCCGTTGTCGATGAATCGCTGTGCACAGGCTGCCTTACATGTGTGCGTATTTGCCCCTTTAGCGTACCGCAGATTAGATCCAGCCATACTGGAGTGGGCAATATCATGGGCGCGGCCTACGTGGAAACGGCCGTTTGCCAAGGATGCGGCACTTGTGTGGCAGAATGTCCCGCCCGCGCTATTCAACTGATGCATTACACCGATGTACAGATGGTTGCCAAAGTGGACGCCTTGATGCATTCACCAACTGGTTCTGTCCCATTAGCAGACATTGTGGAGGTGTCGTAATGAATGAGACGACACTGCAAATTGTAGCTTATAGTTGCGAGCATTGCGCTTACGCTGCGGCCGATCTGGCGGGCGGCTTGCGGATGCAGTATCCGCCGGATGTGAAGGTGGTACAACTGCCGTGTACCGGCAAGCTGGATGTATTGCTGGCCTTGCAAGCCTTTGAGAGCGGCGTCGACGGCATCATGGTGGCCGGTTGACTGCCTGGAGATTGCCATTACCTGGAAGGTAATACCAATGCCAATCGAAGGGTACCACGGGTCAAAGAATTATTGCAGCAAATCGGCCTGGAACCAGATCGGGTGCGCATGTTTAACATATCATCGGCTATGGCGGGCCAATTTGCTTCTGCCGCCACGGAAATGACGGAGCAGATCACAGCCTTGGGACCGAGTCCATTGCGTAGAATGGATCACGGCCAAGATGATCCGCGATCTGAATTCAACAGTAATTAACGGAGTGAATTATGATAGTTGCCGAACAAAAATCACTGGAAGAGATCAAAACGTTGGTTGGCGAGGCTGAGAAGGTACTGGTGGTCGGATGCGGCACCTGTGTCACGGTTTGTTTTGCCGGTGGCGCGCGTGAAGCGGCAATTACGGCCACGTCGCTACGAATGACTTCCAAGCTCAACGGGAACGAAAAATCGGTCACTGATGTAACGGTTCAAAGGCAGTGCGAATGGGAGTATCTTGACCAGATCGACGAACAGGTCAAGGATGCCGATATCGTGCTTTCCTTGGGTTGTGGCATTGGCGTACAAGCGATAGCTGAACACTTTCCTGACGCATGGGTAGTTCCCGGTCTCAACACCAGTTTTCTGGGCTTACCTACGGAACAGGGCGTCTGGGCCGAGCGCTGTGCTGCCTGCGGTGATTGCATTTTGGGCCTGACGGGTGGGATTTGCCCCATCGCCCGTTGCTCTAAATCTCTGCTAAACGGACCCTGTGGTGGCTCCGAAGCCGGGCATTGCGAGATTGACCCGGACATAGATTGCGCCTGGCAGTTAATCTACGACCGTTTGAGCAGCAAGGACAAGCTCCACGTTCTACTCGACCTGCAGCCACCCAAGAACTGGCGCAATTCACGCGACGGTGGACCACGCAAGATAGTGCGTGAAGATTTACGGCTGGCCGCAGAGGATTCGGAATAAAGCGGGGCATAGGGCCGCTCAGGAGCACATCGTCTCTTGAGCCAACTGGCGTTATTTTGCCTCGACCGGCGACATGGCCCGTAACACAACCTTTCCAGGATGTAAGAGGATGAAACAATGAGTGAAACAGTAAGTGGAAATGGACATCTAGTCGGTTCGACGCTTGAGCGCGTATTGCACAGCGGGAATTTTGCCGTGACCAGCGAATTGGGTCCGCCACAAAGCGCCGATGGCGAGGTGATCCGCCGCAAAGCGGCCTTATTAAGAGGCTTCTGTGATGCCGTCAATATTACTGACAACCAAACGGCGATCGTACGTATGTCCAGCATTGGCGCTGGCACGATTGTGGTGCAAGAAGGGCTGGAGCCGGTGATTCAAATGACCTGTCGCGACCGCAACCGGCTGGCGATCCAGGCTGATCTGCTTGGCGCCCACGCCTTAGGTATGCACAACTTGCTCTGCCTGACGGGTGATCACCAAACCTTTGGTAATCATCCCAACGCCAAGAATGTGCACGACATCGATTCCTTGCAAATGGTGCAGATGGTGAAGGATATGCGCGATGACGGGATATTCCAAAGCGGCGATGCTTTTAAAGGCCAGGAACCCCGCTTCTTCGTTGGCGCGGCTGCGGCGCCCTTTGCCGATCCGATTGATTTTCGGCCGTATCGCCTGGCAAAGAAGGTCAAGGCTGGAGCTAATTTCATCCAGACCCAGTTGGTTTACGATGTGCCTGCGTTCGCCAAATATATGGAAAAGGTGCGTGAGATGGGCTTACATGAGCAAACTTATATCCTCGCCGGAGTCGGCCCGTTGAAAAGCCCAGGAATGGGACGATACATGAAGAATAACGTACCGGGCATCCTGGTTCCGGATGAGATCATCGCCAGGATGACACAAGCTGGCAAACCTTGGGCAGGAAAGTCGAAGGATGAACTGACGCGCGAAGACAAGCAGGCGCGATCTAAGGCATGGCGCTCCGAAGGTATCCAGATTTGTATTGAACTCATCCAACAGCTGCGCGAAATTGAGGGCGTGGCTGGTGTACACATAATGGCCATTGAGTGGGAATCGGCCGTTAAGCCAATCGTCGAAGGCGCGGGATTGTACCCACGACCACAAGTAACAGAAATGACGTCTTAATTTAGTGGCTCGCCATCACAACTAGGAACCGGCTTATGAACGAACAAGTACCTGCCAACGAACCGATGAGGATCAATCCTGACCTGGCCCAGAGAATCCAGGAAGAATTGGGGAACAATGTTTATTTGTGCTACCAGTGTGTAAAATGTACCAGCGGTTGTCCGGTGGGTGAATTTTTTGACTGGCAGCCAAACCAAATCATGCGCGCCGTACAGCTAGGGCAGGAAGATATTGCCCTGGAATCACAAACACCGTGGCTTTGCGCTGCCTGCCAGACATGTACTACCCGCTGTCCGCAAAGTTTGGACATCACCGCGATTATGGAATTCTTGACGCGCGAAGCAATGGAACGGGGGATCGAGTCGCCGGTGCCGCAAATGAAAGCCTTTAATGAAGCGTTTATGCGCGAAGTGAAATTATGGGGACGAGCATACGAGCCGGGTCTGATGGCGGAGATGAAGCTGCGTGACTTGCCGCATCTCTTCGACGACATGGACATGTACATGGAGATGCTCAAAAAGCGCAAAGTGTCACTTTTGCCTAAGCTGGGCAGACCGCCGCGCAACGTAAAATCAGTTCCCGAGGCGGCAAATGCGGTTGCTTATTATCCTGGTTGTTCGCTGCACTCGACTGCAGGAGAGTTTAACGAGTCGGCCACGGCCGTTTGTTTAGCCCTCGGTTTGACCTTGATCGAACCCAAAGGCTGGGTCTGCTGCGGCAGCAGCGCCGCTCACCGCATCGATCCCGAGGCGGCCACTGAATTGCCTATGCAAAACCTGGCTTTGATCGAACAAAGCGGCTTTAAGGAGGTGACGATGCCTTGCGCGGCCTGCTTCAACCGCCACAAAGCTGCGCAATACGAAATTCGCCACAATGAACAGCATAAGTATGCCGTTGACGAAGCCATTGGCTACCAATACCAGGATACCGTACAGGTCAACACGCTGACCGAAACTCTTCTCAAGCATGTTGGTGTGGAAGGCGTCAGCGCCAAAGTACAAAAGCCATTGGACGGGCTCCGCGTAGTGGCTTATTATGGTTGCCTGTTGACACGCCCACCTCAAGTGACGGAAGCGGAGCACCCGGAAAACCCCACCAATATGGACGAGTTGCTGGAAGCCTTGG
>JAACFF010000239.1 GCA_009937635.1 Chloroflexota bacterium | reverse complement strand
CTGGAACGCACGCGAGAACTTGGCGTACTGCGCGCCGTGGGCTGGAGCCGCAGAAGGGTCCTTTTCATGATTATCAAGGAATCCCTGTTGCTGGGGATCCTGGGTGGCCTTTCCGGCATTCTCTTTGGCATCTTGCTGGCCCGAGGCATCGCCGCCATTCCTTCCATTGGCGACATGGTCGGCGGCGGCAGCTTCTCGCCCAGTTTGCTGGCTCAAGCCATGAGCATCGCCCTCGTCCTAGGCGCTATCGGCGGCATCTATCCCGCCTGGCGCGCTACAAAAATGCAACCCGTGGAGGCACTCCGCTATGAATAAGATACTGCGATTAACCATTGGCAATTCACAATTTACAATCAAGAATTTCCTGCTTCTATTCCTGCTCCTCTTTCTTGTCGCCTGCGGCAGCCAAGAGGCAACCCCCGAACCAACCGCCCTCGACGAGCTCGAATTCGGCAATGTCGTTTCTGCTTCGGGCAAAGTGATGCCCGTGCGCTGGGTCGACATGGGCTTTGAGAACGGCGGCCGTTTAACTTCCGTGGTCGAGGAAGGCAGCGAAGTGGGCACAGGCGAAGAACTGGCCCTTGTCGACGCTACTGATCATCAGCAAGCTGTTTTACAGGCCCGGGCCGCGCTGGCTATCGCCGAAGCGCAACTTGACCTGGCCCAGGCGGACACAAGAGAGGAAGATTTGGCCGCAGCCGATGGCGGCGTCCAGGTAGCCCAAGGGCGCGTCAGCGCCGCCAAAGGCGGTCTGGAACAGACCAAATCCAACAGCAGCACGGCCGTGAAGACGGCCGAGGCGCAGCTCGCCCAGGCAGAAGCGGAATTAGGCCGCGCCCTGGCCGAGTTGGCCTTGCTGCAAGCTGGCCCCCGGCCGCAGGAAGTCGCCGCCCTCCAAGCGCGCGTCAACCAGCTGCAGTCGGAATTTCTGATCGCCGAGAACTTGCACTTCTCAAACTTCATCGATAAGGAGATCGGCGGCGGCGGCGAAGAGCGCGCCCGTTATTCCCGCGAGAGCGCGCGCAACGCGCGCATCGCGGCCCAGGCTGAACTGGACCTGGCCAATGCGGGAAGCAGCCCCGAAAAGATCGCCGCCGCCGGCGCTACTGTACGCGCGGCACAGGCCCAGGTAGACATGGCTGAAGCGGCATTGGAACAAGCGCAGGCAACTGCCGCCGACATAACGATTGCCCAGGCTGAAGTGCAAATCGCCGGCGGTGAGCTGGCCCAGGCCCAGGCGCAGTTTGAAAAGCTGCAAAACGGCTCCACGCCGCAGGAGATCGCCGTCCTTGAGGCTGAAGTGGACCAGGCCAAAGCGGCGCTTACCCAGGCTGAAGCCGCTTTGGATAAAGCTATGCTGCGAGCCCCTTTCACCGGCACAGCGGGCAACGTGCTCTTCAAGAGTGGTGAAGTCGTCGCTCCTGGCACGCCAGTCCTCGTATTGGGCGACACCAGCAGCCTGCGTGTGGAAACCACCGATCTCAACGAAGTTGACGCGGCCCGGGTAGGCACTGGCAGCAGCGTGACCCTCACCTTCGACGCCCTACCCGGCCTGACTACCCAGGGCGAAATCATACGCATGGCACCCATGGCCTCCGCCGGCCAAGGGGGCACCAACTTTACGGCCGTGATCGAGATGAGTGACCCGCCTGAGGCCCTGCGCTGGGGAATGACGGCTTTTGTTGACATAGATGTTGATTAAGAATCTTCAAATAATCATGAACAAGAAACTAATCGTCCAGACTTTTGATCTCACCCGCATTTACGGCAATGGGGAAGAGGTGCGCGCGCTTGATGGGGTCAATATAGAAATCTATGAAGGAGATATCGTGGCTATCATGGGTCCTTCGGGCAGCGGCAAATCGACACTCCTACACCTTATCGGCGCTCTCGACCGCCCCAGCGACGGCCGTATCCTCATCGCCGGCAAAGACCTCGCGGAAGTCAAGAAACTGGATCGCTTCCGCAACCAGACGGTGGGATTCGTCTTCCAACTGCACAATTTGATCCCCACCCTGACCGCCCTGGAAAACGTCGAAGTCCCGCTTTACGAACATAAACTGAGCGCCAAGAAACGGCGGGAACGCGCCCTTGAAAAGTTAGAATTGGTTGGATTGGGCGATCGCGCGAAGCATCTGCCCGGCCAGCTATCGGGTGGTCAGCAGCAACGCGTGGCCGTGGCGCGCGCGCTCGTCTCCGATCCCGCCCTGGTCCTGGCCGACGAGCCGACAGGCGAACTCGACGCCGAGACTTCGGCCGAGATCATCCGCATGATGCAGCGTCTCAATCAAGAACTGGGCACGACCTTCATCATCGTCACCCACGATCCCGCCGTGGCCCGCCAGACCGACCGCATCATCGAACTTGCATCCGGCCGTGTGGCGCGTGAGCATAATGTCGGCAGTCCTTTCGAAGAGGATTGGAAGGAACTGCGTGACTCCACCCTAGGCCGGGCTCTGATAGATGGCCAGGAAACGGATTTGCAGGTCAACGGCTGTTCTCTCTATGAAGATGGCAAACTTACCAAAGACGGCCGTTTCCTGCGCGACCTCCTGGTCCAGAAAATGGGATCAGCTGCCAGCTAACAGTTGTCAGTTTTAGATCCCTTGCATGTCTCTGCGCTTTCTGCTACGCTAGCGGGTAAACCGAGCACTTTAATTTCTTCCACCACTTTTTCCCAGGAGTTAAAATAAGCGTGATACACGCGTGTGTAGGAAGATAGGGGAGACCCCTCATCTTCCGCGTCTTGTCTTGCTTGCTCCTGGAAAAAAATTAAGTGGTACCACGCCCAAAACCTTAGGAGGTAAATACATGGAGCAAATTCAATCGTTTATCAGTGGCCCGATCGGGACCTTGATCATCAGCCTGCTGGCCGCACTGGTGATTTTGATCGTCGGGTACATCGTCGCCCGTATCATCGCCAGCATCGTGCGCCGTATCCTGAAACGTATCAGTCTGGATAATCGTCTGGCTGATTCACTAAGCGATCCCGATGAAACCCGGGAGTTCGAGATCGAGGACGTCATCGGCAAGATCACCTTCTGGGTGATTATGCTTTTCGTCATCGTGGCTGCTTTGGATCGTCTGAATCTCGATGCGATTTCGCAGCCCCTGGCTCTCTTCCTTAATAGTCTGACTACTGTTTATCTGCCGCGTCTATTAGGAGCAGGCGCGCTGCTGTTTGTCGCCTGGCTGATAGCTGCCGCTTTGCGCATCCTGGTCAGAAAAGTAGGCAAATTACTCAAATTTGACGAGCGCTTGAGCAAACATACGGCTCTGGAAGAGGGTGAGCAAGTCAGTATCACCGAGCCTCTGGCTACAGCCACCTACTGGCTCGTCTTCCTTTTATTCATTCCTGCCATCCTGGAAGCGCTGGGCATCCGTGCTCTGGCATTGCCCCTAACGGGAGTATTAAACGACCTCTTTGGCTATATTCCGGCCATCTTGTCCGCCACAGTCGTGGCCCTCGTTGGCTGGTTCCTGGCTAAGATCGTGCGCAATGTCATCACCAACCTGCTCAAAGCCATTGGTACCGACAAATTCGGCCTTCGAGCCGGGATGCCCGAAGATCGCTCTCTGTCTGAGATTCTGGGCACCGTTATCTATGTCACGATTCTGATCCTGGTCATTATCCAGGCCTTGGATCAGCTCAACATCAACGCCATATCCGATCCACTCAACAATATGTTGTTGATTATTGTGGACGCTATACCCGCCATCCTCGGCGCTATCGTCATTCTGCTCTTGGCCTACTTCCTCGGCAAGATCATCGCCGGACTGGTCAAGACCTTGTTGACGGCTGTTGGCTTTGACGTGCTGCCCGAAAAACTAGGCTTAAAGTGGAGCGCTACCCGCACCCCCTCCGAATGGATTGGCTGGCTGACTCTGATCGTGATCATGATCTTTGCCGCCACCGCGGCCGTTGAGCTGCTGGGCTCCGCATTCCTGGTCAGCGCCATGGACATCTTCATCACCTTGCTTTGGAACGTCTTCCTGGCCGCTGTGATCTTCGCCTTTGGTCTTTACTTCGCCAATCTCGTTTACAAGATCATCTATGAGACGGGAACCGACAACGCTTTATTCATGGCCCGTATGGCCAAAGTACTGGTGATCATCTTTGCCGCGGCCATCGCCCTTGGGCAGTTGGGCATCGCCAAAGAGATCATCAATCTCGCCTTCGGCATCTCGCTAGGCGCCATCGCCCTGGCTTTCGCCCTGGCCTTTGGTCTCGGCGTCGGACTTGGCGACCGCGATATTGCCGGCCGGGAAGTAGACGACTTGATCACCAAGTGGCGCACACCCCCTGCAGAGATAAGCGAGGACGCAACCGTCGATACGGACTAACCCTCGCCTCCCAGTATCCCGGAAACCGCAGAGTTTCCGGGATACTTCATCCCCATCCCATCGCTATCCCTATCGGAATCGTAATCGAAGCGACCCACGAAATATGCCTATTCCCGGATAAAGAACTAGTTCTTCCTCAGCAAAGCAACCGATAAATATCCCTCCTTTTTCATTCCAAAATGAGATCAAGGGCCATTGAACTGCCGCTGCCGGTTATTTATAATATTATCAGCGATCAAAAAGAACCTTGTATTGTTTTCGATAACATCCACTTATGGGCCATGATAGGTAAATCCTATAACCAAAGCTTATGTAAATCCTTGACTTCGCATTACTTATCCTTATGATAATTATAAGAGGCAGTGTAATTGTCTACGCAGTTTCGAAAACCGGTTTTGTAGGTATTTAGGTATACCTACACGGTGGAAATGCTACCATGTAGGCTCAATAAGTACCGCTATTCTTCGACAAAGTGGGGCATCGTAAATGGGTTCTCCCGGTTGGCGTGCCAGTCCTGTTAGGCCAATTCAACTGTTTCGCCCTGTTAGTGCATCTCTGGGGAATATGTGGTGAGCAAGCTTGCAGAGATCTTTTTACTCTTCTTAACGCAAGTTGGAGGCGGGCCCGGAACGCCAGAGAACAATCTCGTGCGCTTCGGGCTGCCTGCCATTTTCTGGGCCATCCTCCTGGCCGTGGCCTGGAACCGGCAACGGCACCAAGACCTGCCCCGCGAACGGCTGCTGGTTTGGGGCTTTGGTTTGGCGTTCTTTCGCGAGCTTTTTATGCTTTTCCATCTTTCCAGAAAATTATTGGATCAAACAGGGCATGCCGCCCACAGCAGCTATGTCGAACCGCTGGAGCATGCTCTGGCGGTGGCCGCCGTAATCTTCATCTCCGCCGCCTTCTTGCGTTACATATTGGACGACCCTTGGCTTCCTCACCGGTATCTGATAATCGGACTCGGCGCGGTGGCCGTGGGCTATCTGTTTACTTTCTTCTGGTGGCCGAAACAGTTGGCCATAAATCCCGAAATCCGTTTCAACGAAACCGCCCCAGCGTGGCTGCTGCATTTCACAGAATTACTGTTGATCGCCGCGGCAATATTCATCCTAATCAAGAAACAAGGTTGGCTGCGCAACGTCGTGTTAATAGCGCTCTCCTTTCTATTCCTGGCCGAGTTCCTGGCAGTAGCCAACTTCATCACCGGCCATGCGCATGCCATTTTCCTTTGTCCAATCAGCAATAACTTGCACATCTGGGCCGTCCCCATATTCGGTTTCGTCTACTTCCGCGAACAGGCCATCGAAAAACGTAATGCTGAGATTGAATTGCGCTCCTACCGTGACCATTTGCAGGAACTGGTAGATGGGCGTACCGCCGAACTGCGCCAGGCCAACAAACAACTACAGCGCGCTGCCGTTCTGGAAGAGCGCCAGCGCATTGCTGCCGATATGCATGATGGGCTGGCCCAAACCTTGAGCACCCTGGGACTAAAGACGGGCCAGGCCGCAGAACTGCTAATTGACGGCGACGTGCAACCTGTGCTTAACGAATTTGATCAGATGCAAGATATCATTGGCCAGGCGGTTGCCGACATCCGTCGCTCGATCGCCTCGCTGCAAGAGAATCCGCAGCCTCGTCTAACTTTACAGGATGCCCTGGCCCGCACAATTGGCGATACCAACGAGCGCGGTTGTGGACCTGAGCCAGACTTCAGCATGCCACAAGAACCCATATTCCTGGCGGCGAATGAACAGGAGCAGGTCCTACGTGTCGTGCAGGAAGCGCTGCTCAATGCGCGACGGCATGGCCAGGCAGCCGCGATCAGCCTGCGCCTGCAACGGGAACCAGGCCAATTTATCATAACCGTAGCAGACGACGGACTCGGATTTGATCCGCTAAAGATCGAACAAGACAATGGCAATCATTTTGGTCTGAGCATCATGCGTGCTCGGGCCTCACGCATTGGAGGTAAGATTACGATCGATTCGCAGCCAGGACAAGGTACACGTGTGACCCTGAACTGGCCGGCAAACGGTGCTGGTGCAAGGGAAAGCAGCGGACAAATTCTGGCTGAGGAGCTGTTTTCTTTGAAATCCGGCTAGTATCGCAAGAGCCAGGCATTACGACGACACCTGCAAGGGCTGCAATAACTATGCCCGGCTCGAGCGTCATTAGCCACTCCCTACCATACCGCGACCGCATCTCACTCCCGTTGGGCTGCGCTTATGACCGGTCCGCCTTTGGATTAAGGAATGAATAAACTACGCATCCTACTAGCAGACGACCACCAACTCTTCCGCGAGGGGTTGGCCAACATCCTCAACGCCCAGCCCGACATCGAGGTCATAGGCGAAGCGGGCGATGGCCTAGAAGTTCTCGTCAAAGCGCGCAAGCTCTTGCCCAACCTAATCCTGATGGACATTGGCATGCCCGGCTGTGACGGGGTAGAAGCAACCAAGGTGATCAAGGAAGAGCTGCCCGACATCACAGTAGTCATGCTAACCGTGCAAGCTCACGACGAGAAACTATTTGAAGCCATCAAGAACGGGGCGCAGGGTTACCTACTGAAAAGCATTCGCTCGCGCGAATTGCTATCCATGCTGCGCGCTGCGGCCCGTGGCGAAGCGGCGATTACGCCTGTCCTGGGCGGCCATATGCTGGAGGAATTCCGCCGCCTCAGCCAACGTCCCCCCAGAATTTCCGAAGAAGAGATCACCGCCCTGACGAAGCGCGAACAAGAAGTCTTGGGCCTCGTTGCGCAAGGCGCCACCGATCAAGAAATCGCCCAAACGCTGACCATCAGCATCCACACCGTCAAAAGCCACATGCGCAACATCCTGGCCAAACTACAACTAGGCCACCGGCACGAAGCGGCCCAGTTCGCCCTGCGCGAAGGGCTCATTTCAAAGGTTAACAAGTAACAAGTATCAGCCAACAGTCAACAGCAAACGACGCCTCTCGCTTCAATTCATCGACCTCCTACCCCTTAAACAACTAAGAACTAATCCCGCCTCACCCCCCAAACCCCTCCTTTTTCATTCCCGTATGACTCCACGAGCGATTGATTCTCACCACTACCTACCTTATGCTGTTAGCAAGTCCAAGAAGATGCCAACTTTCAGAAAGTTGGCATCTTTATAAGCGAGAGGATCAGTGAATGGAAAAGCGACCGCTAGTACTGATTTTAGGGGATTCATTACTCATGGAAGGTATTGCCGCCAGCCTTACAGGCTGCCCGCAGCTATCTTTAATTTGCATCGATTACAGCGAATTTGAGATCTGGCAAAAGGCTGATTCTCTCAATCCCGACGTCATCCTTTTTGAAATGGAAACACCGCATTCGCCATTTATTCTCTCTCTATTAGAGGAAAGACCCGGCATCCTTCTTTTAGGTCTTGATTTAAGTAGCAGCCGGGTGATCGTGCTCAACAGTCGCCAGCATTACAGCGAAACCATGCACGATCTGTGGCAGATTGTTGAAGCCGAGATAGGCGCAGTTGAACGACCATCAACACCTTGCATGCTCGAAGGAAACGCTGTGTAATCTGTTTCAGGACGAGGTGACCCCTTCACCTCGCACCTGAAAAGGAGGTTGTGCCATATTGATTGAGATGGAAACAGATAGGTAATTTAATTTGGGGCAATTGGCAGAGAGGTCGCGCTCCGGCAGCCATTGGCAAGATCGCACAACAATGTCGCTTCCAGGAGTTCGACCCGCTGGGGAGTCTAACTCGCGTTAGACTTTAGGGAGTATGACATGATGAAAACCTGTAAATGGATAATAGTACTCGGGCTGATTCTCCTTGTTGCTGCACCGGTGGCAGGAAAAGGCCCAGGCGGTGGCGGGGAAATTCCCGACACCGGCGAACTGTATGGCGATCTGTATGTGATTCTGCGTGATGAGGGTGGCGTACCTATGTTGGACGATTATGGTTGTATCCAGCCTATCAGCAGCACGAATGGCACAGTTATATTGGACACTTACGGTGGTGGTACCCTTACGATTGAAGCCTTGGAAGGTGAGCCGTTCACGTTGGCAACCTACACCGACACGGCCGGCGACTTAGTTGAATGCGAGCTGACTGAGGCTATGGCTGAGTGGGCGCAGGCGGTCGATTTCGGCCGTCTCAACCTGGGTAGGTCACCTGATGATGTAATCAACCACGCCTTTGACGAAGCGATCAAGAACATGAATCTTGCGACGGCGATAGAAACCGATCCGGTCGGCCGTCTGGTATTGACTATTCCAGACGCGGAAACGGGCGAAGATACGGTCAAGACGATCGACTCGCCTGCGGAAAATTTGGCCCTGTACATCAAAATGATGAAGGATGGGCACTGGATCACTCTGGACACGACCGTTGATGCTCGCGGCAGGCGGCCTCCCGATAAAGGCCCGCCGGAAGGTGACGGCCCTTCGACCGAACCTCGACCTGAGCTGAGCGACGAGGCGGTTGCCTTGTTACCAAGTGCTTATGTGGGTCTTGGGGATGAAGAACGCACCAATGCAGATTTAACCAACGATGAATTGCTGCTGGCGGCGTCTCTGCTGGCAGCGGCGGCCGACAAGACCGGCAACATCACCTTGGACAAGTTAGTGTATATCAACTCCGTCTACGGCATCAACCAGGCCGGCTCGCTCCCAGGCGAGGTTGAGGGGAAAACTTACTTCAATTTCGGCAACTATGAGTATGATCGTGCCGTTTTTGGCAATCGCAGCAGTGGAACCTGTGAATCCGGGTTGATCTGGGTCTTGCAGCCGGACGACACTGGCTATGAGCATTTCACGGCCCAATGCATGGAGATCCTCGGATACGACCCAAACGATGAAACGCCCGTCAATGCGGTGCGCTTCACGGATATGGCGGAGGCGTACACGACGGTG